>CAJOGH010000008.1:0-16656 GCA_905233865.1 uncultured Atopobiaceae bacterium | reverse complement strand
GCCTCGCGGCTCATGAGCTCGCCGGCACGGGTGATCTTGAAGGCCGTCTGCTTGATCTTCTCGGCAACCTCCATCATGTCGGCGGTCTCGGGGAGCTCCTCGAGAGCGGCGGCCATGACACCGGGGCCACTGACGCCCACGTTGATGACGGCGTCATCCTCGCCGACGCCGTGGACGGCACCGGCCATGAAGGGTGAGTCTGCCACCATGTTGGCAAAGACGACGAGCTTGGCGGCACCGTAGCACTGGATGTCGGTCGTGGCCTCGGCGGCCTCGCGGATGATGTTTGCCATGGTGAGGACGGCGTCCATGTTGATGCCCGCGCGGGTGGAGGCCACGTTCACGCTCGAGCAGACGCGCTCGGTGGTGGCCAGCGCGGACGGGATGGAGGCCATGAGGCGACGGTCCGCGTTGCCGGCGCCCTTTTGCACCAGCGCCGAGAAGCCGCCCATGAAGTCGATGCCCAGCGTCTTGGCTGCGCGGTCCATGGCGTGTGCCACGGGTGTGAGGTCCTCGTCGGTGGTCGCGGCGGCCACCTGGGCGATGGGCGTCACGGACACGCGCTTGTTGACGATGGGGATGCCGTACTCGCGCTCAAGGTCGCCGGCAACCTCGACCAGCCCCTCGGCGGTTGTCGTGATCTTGTCGTAGACCTTGGTGCACAGGCGGTCCATCGACGAGCTCGCGCACGACGAGAGGTCTATGCCCATCGTGATGGTGCGGATGTCAAGGTGCTGCTGGGAAACCATGTCGAGGGTCTCGGCGACCTCTTGGGGCGTGATGGGCATGGTTGGCCTTTCTGGTTGGTGCTGGCGGTACGTGTGTGGTCTAGCCGTTGGTCCTGAACGCGTAGGTCGTGCGCGAGTTGTACGGCGCGCCGGGCCCAAAGACGGGCTGCGGCCAGTCGGGCTTGTGGATGGCGTCGGGGTAGAACTGCGTCTCCAGGCAGACGGCATCGTGCATGCCGTAGCGCGCGCCGTCCTTGCCACGCGGGGCCTTGAGGCCGTTGGAGGTGTAGAGCTGCATGCCCGGGGCGTCGGTGTAGACGTCCATGGAGATGCCAGTCTCGGGGCTAAAGAGGTGCGCGGCGTGGCGGTAGCCCTCGCCGTCGATGACGTAGTTGTGGTCATAGCCGTGGCAGCGCGCGATGGGCTCGTAGCTGGAGTCGATGCGCTCGCCCAGGGCGTGCGGGGTGGTGAAGTCCATGTCGGTGCCCGCCACGCTGGCAATCTCGCCGGTGGGGATGGACTCCTCGTCAGAGGGCGTCCAGGTCTGGGCGTAAATCGTAAGCTCGTGGTCAAGGACATTGCCGGCGGCGTGGCCGTTGAGGTTAAAGTAGGCGTGGTTGGTCAGGTTGATGACCGTGCGCTGGTCCGACTCGGCCCGATAGGCGATGTCGATGGCATTGTCGGTGAGCGTGTAGGTGACCTGGCAGGTGACCTCGCCAGGGTAGCCCTGGTCGCCGTCCGGGCTCACGAGCTCAAAGGTCACACGGTCCTCGGCGGCCTCGAGCACCTTCCACAGGCGACGGAACCACATGTCGGGGCCGGAGTGCAGGTTGTTGCCAAACTGCGTGGCGGTGAGCTTGTGGGTCACGCCGTCGATCTCAAAGGAGGCACCGGCGATCCTGTTGGCCGAGCGTCCCACGACGGCACCGTGGTTGCCCTTGTTGACCTCGTAGCCCGCAGCTCCGTCGTAGCCTAGGAGCACGTCGGGGAAGGCGCCGTGGCCGTCGGGCACGCGCAGGCTTACCATGCAGGCGCCCAGGTCCGTGAGGGACACGGTCATGCCGCTCGCGTTCTTGAGCGTGTAGAGGGTGGCGGAAAGACCCGCCGAGGTCGTGCCAAAGGGCTGGGTGATGCATGCCATGGGCTTCTCCTTAGTCCCGTGCGAATGACCAACGCCCACAATTCTATAGCGCACGGGGGCTCCCATGCGCTGCCGTGTCAGTCACGAAATAATACCGACGCAGACCCGCACGCTCCCCGTCCATGTCCCACCCGCTTGCCTACCCGTCCTTGACAGTCACGTTCCTCCTCAGCAAAGTTAGGGTGTAATGCGTTTTACCACAATAAGTATCTTATCTACGTGCCAAGGGGGAGCATCGTGGGACGCAGGGTTACGCTCAAGGACATTGCCGCAGAGGTGGGACTTTCTCCCACCGCCGTGTCGCTCGTGCTCAACGACCGCCCGTGCCGCGTGTCAAAGGAGAAGCGTGACCGTATCCGCGAGGTCGCACGCGCACGTCACTACGTGCCCAACCAGATAGCGCGCTCTCTCGTGAGTCAACAGTCCCACACCTTTGGGCTCGTCATACCCAACATTGAGAGCAGATTCTTCTCGTCTCTCGCACACCGCTTGGAGGTGAGGTGCCGCAGGGCGGGCTATGCCGTGTTCATCACCAACTCCGATGACGCCGCCACCAACGATGCCGAGCTTGCAAGCCAGCTCATAACTCGTGGCATCGACGGGCTCTTTCTCGTGGCGGGCGACGAGCTCAGCCCCTGCGCGAGCCTGCTGGAGGCCATGCGCACCACGCCCGTTCCCTATGTCATGGTGGACCGTAGCGTGGAGGGGCTCGCCGGCGACCGCGTGGCATTTGACCACGAGGAGGGCGGCTACCTTGCCACGCGCTACCTCATCGAGCGCGGTCACGAGCGCATTGCCTGCGTGGCCAACGTCGAGCGCTCCAATACGGGCCGCGCGCGCCATGCGGGCTACGAGCGCGCGCTCACCGAGGCAGGCATCAAGGGCGACAAGAGCCTTGTGCTGCAGAGTGACTACTCCATCGCGGGAGGCTACGCGGCGGGCGAGGCCCTGTTGGAAACGGGTGCAACGGCGGTCTTTGCGTCGTCGGACAACATCGCGCTGGGGCTTCTTAAGTACATGCGCGACCACGGCATGAGCGTGCCCGACGACATGTCGCTGGTGAGCTACGACAACTCCAACGCCGACCTGCTCTTTGAGACCAAGCTCACGAGTGTGGCGCAGGATGTGGACCTGCTCGCGGAGCGTGCCCTTGCCATCATGCTCGCGCGGCTGCAGCCTGGTCCCGCAGACCCCGTCGAGGAGCTCCTTGACCCTGTGATAGTGGAAGGGTCCTCTGTCCACGCCGCATGAGGACGGCGGCAATCGTTTCTAATCCGTTGAAAGAGCGCCCGCCGCGCTCGGGCGCGCGTCTGCCTTGGGTACACTTGCTGCACTTTGAGACCACTCCGAGCAAGGAGCACGCATGACTGACAGCACCTCCACACCTACGTCGGGACGCGCCATCATCACCGTACTGGGCTCGGACCGCTCGGGCATCGTCGCTGCCGTCACCACGGAGCTTGCCACGCACGATGCCAACATCCTCGACATCTCCCAGACCATTCTGCAAGGCACGTTCACCATGACGATGCTCGTCGACCTCGCGTCTGCCAGCGCCCCGTTTGACAGGATCCAGGAGGAGCTCTCCGCGCTCTCCAAGGAGCTGGGCGTGCAGATAACCATGCAGCGCGAGGAGGTCTTTAGGTTCATGTACCGGCTCTAGGGGGGAGCGCGCATGATGAGCGAGCGACAGATCACACCCGAGGAGGCGTACCTCATAGAGCGCCAGAACTCGGCCTTCATCCATAGCCTCGACGCGAGTCCCATGCCTTCGGTGGCGCTGGGTCGCCCGCCCGAGAGCGACCAGCTCTATGGTGCGTACGACAACATAGCGGCCACCGAGCCTGCCCTCTATGAGGCCTACAACGTCAAGCGCGGCCTGCGCAACTCCGATGGCTCTGGCGTCGTCGCGGGACTCACGACCATCTCGAGCGTCCATGGCTACGACCGCGGGCCAGACGGGCCGGTTCCCGCCGAGGGTGACCTCAAGCTCCGTGGCTACCACCTCGATGACCTCGTGCACAATCCGCAGTCGGAGGATCGCTTTGGCTACGAGGAGGTCGCCTACCTGCTCATCAGCGGCAGGCTTCCCAACCGCGACGAGCTCGCGGACTTAGTCGGCAGAGTCTCGCCCGTGGGCTATCTTGACATCTTCCCGCGCCGCACCGCCTCGCACTCCATCATGAATGTGCTGGCGCGCTCGACGCTGCTGCTCTACGCCTTTGACCCCAAGCCCGACGACACCACGCCCGAGCACGAGATCGACGTGACGCTCTCGCTTTTGGGCCGCCTCCCGCGCATTGCCGCCATCGCCCACCGCGCCCGTCAGGACGTGGACGCCGGCGCGCGCGTGCGCATCCCGCCCGTGCGCTACGGCTACTCCATGGCCGAGACGGTCCTGGACGTCCTTCGTGGTGACGAGGGCTTCACGAGGCAGGAGGCCATGCTCCTGGACGTCATGCTCATGCTCCACGCAGAGCACGGCGGAGGCAACAACTCCACCTTTGCCTGCCGTGTCCTGTCCTCATCGGGAACTGACGCCTACAGCGCCTACGCGGCTGCCATGGGCTCGCTCAAGGGTCCCAAGCACGGTGGCGCCAACCACAAGGGCGGTGTGATGATCGACGACATCGCCGAGCACGTGAGCGACTGGACGAGCGACACCCAGATACTGGACTACCTCCACAAGCTACGCGCTGGTACGGCGGGTGACGGGTCGCGCCTCATCTACGGCATGGGTCATGCCGTCTACACCCTGAGCGATCCCCGTGCCCAGATCATCAAGGGCTACGCGCGTGACCTTGCCGAGTCCAAGGGCCTTCTGGACAAGTTCCGCCTCATCGAGTCGGTCGAGCGCCTGGCGCCCGACGTCATCAACGAGGGTCGCTCCACACCTAAGCCCATCTGTGCCAACATCGACCTCTACAGTGGCTTTGTCTACGGCATGCTCGGCGTTCCCCAGAACATGACCACGCCGCTCTTTGCCATCGCCCGCATGGCAGGCTGGGCCGCGCATCGCATGGAGGAGCTCTACGGCGCCGCGCGCATCATCCGCCCGGCCTACGTGTCGGTCATGGGCGACCTCGACTACGTGCCCCTGTCCGAGCGAGGCTAGCATGGGTGCGCCGCGGCTCGTCTGCTCTGATTTGGATGACACCTTTCTCAAGGTCGACAAGAGCATTCCGGCTGCGAACATGGACCTGCTGGCAATGCTGGCAGAGCGCTCCATTCCCTTCGTGCCTGCGACAGGTCGCTCGTTTGCCGGCATTCCGGCAGAGATTCTGGAGCACCCTGCCACCCGTTATGCCATCTGCGCCAATGGGACGGGTGTCTTTGACGCGGCCTCCGGCGAGCGCATCCATGGCATCGACTTTGACAAGGGCCTTGCCCACGAGCTCTATGACGAGGTCATGCGCGTTGGTGCCTATATGGACGTCTATCGCGACGGTGGCACGCTCGCCTGCGAGCGCGAGTTCGCGCGGCTATACGACTTTGGCCTGGATCCGGGTTACCCCGACTTCCTAGCGTCACTGCGTCGCATGAGCGACCTTGACGTACATGAGATCATCGACCTGCCGGGGCCATTGGACCGGGTGACTATCTACTGGTGCGACCGCTCCCAGTTCGACGAGCTCTCTGCCTGGTTAGGGGGACGGGAAGAGGCAACGTGGGCCGCGGGCCATCCGCGTGACATGGAGGTCTTTAGTGCGCATGCGGGCAAGGACGCTGCCCTGGGTTGGCTTTGCGAGCACGAGGGAATCACGCTGGAGGACGCCCTCGTCTTTGGGGACTCGCCCAACGACGTCACGATGCTCGCCTGTGCCGGCACCTCGATTGCCATGGCCAACGCCACGCCCGACGCGGCCGCTGCCGCAGGCAAGGTGAGTCTGTGGACCTGCGACGAGGCCGCGGTAGCAAGGGAGGCCACACGCCTTCTGTAGGCAATGCGGCCTCCCGTGAGATCGTATGATCGAGCGTCACTCGCTCATGTTGCTTTGTTCCTCGCGCCACATTTGCTCGACGATGGAGGCAGCGTCATCGGGCTCGGGTGCCTGGCCCTGTGGGGGCGCGTCGGGCATCTCCTCGTCCTCGTACTCGTCATCATCTTCCTCGTCGTCTATTCTGAGGGCCTTGAACTGCGCAGTGTTGCCGCCAATGTAGGTGGTTGCCACCTCGCGCTCCAGCTCCTCGCGGGCGCTCTTGGTGTCGATTGAGATGATGTCGTCGTCATCCTCCTCGAACTTGGACGTGCGGCGCATGGAGCCGGTGGCGTTGAGCGCGCCGGATTGGCCCGGTGCCGCCACGCGCTCGAGCGAGTCGGGAGCGCGGAACTTGGCAAAGAGGGGCACGTACTCCACGAGGACGGCGGAGTTCTCCAGGCCGTACCAGCGCACGGGTGACCCGCACATGCGACGGATGGTGTACTTTGCCATGAGCGTGCGCAGGTCGCGCGGGGCAATAGACGTCTCGGGGACGATGAGCTTGCGGATCATGCAAAAGCGGAAGTCACCGATGTCGTCCTGCTTCACGTAGATGGAGTAGGGGTGCTTTTGCGGCTCGATCTCATTGTTGTCCATGAGCTCACGGACCACCTGGCGCAGCATCTGGTTGACGCGCTGGTTCACGCGGAAGCCAAGGTTAATCTGGATCTTGAACAGGTAGTTGGTGCCAAAGTTCTCCACGGAGTAGGAACGCGTGTCGGGACGGTCGGTCACGTGGATGTTGATGAACCAGTAGGCGCGGGCGCGCTTGGGGTGCTTGTCAAAGATGGAGTAGAGGATGTCGCGGTCCAGCTTGTCAGGCGACGAGTCGTTGGTCAAGAACACCAGGTTGTCGGCAAGCAGCGGGTAGGAGGTGTCGTCACGTAGGCGCTCGAACTGGTCCAGGAAGCTGCGCACCGGCAGGAACACCGTCTGGCTTGACTCGATGGCCGTGCCGCGGCGCCACACGTACATGACATAGGCGATGGCCAGCGTCATGATGACCGTCACGTAGCCGCCGTGCGGGAACTTGGTGAGGCTGGACAGGAAGAACGAGGACTCGATGACGCCAAAGACGGCTAGGAACAGGAAGGCAAGGACGCGCTTGCCGCGCAGGCCTGAGATGTAAAAGAACAGAAGGATAGTGGTCATGAGCATGGTCACGGTGATGGCCAGGCCGTAGGCTGCCTCCATGTTGGACGAGGTCCTGAACAGCAGGACGACAAAGACGCAACCAGCCAGCAGCACGTAATTGACCACGGGGATGTAGAGCTGACCTTTCTTGTCTGAAGGGTAGTGGATCTGCATGTGCGGCATGAGGTTGAGGCGCGATGCCTCCGAGACAAGCGTGAAGCTGCCGGTGATAAGTGCCTGCGACGCGATGATGGCCGCGAGCGTGGAGAGGACGACCGCAAAGGGGCGCATCTCCTCGGGCAGCATCTGGAAGAACGGGTTCATGTCGTTCATGGTTTGCAGGTCGGGACGCGCCTGGTTGGCCAGGATCCACGCTCCCTGTCCAAGGTAGTTGAGGATCAGGCAGGCCTTCACGAAGGGCCAGGTGGCATTGACGTTGGCGCGACCCACGTGGCCCATGTCCGAGTAGAGGGCCTCGGCGCCGGTGGTGCACAGGAAGATGAAGCCCAGCACCATCATGCCGGCGCGGTTGTGCTCCGAGAACAGGAACATGATACCGCGCGCGGGGTTAAAGGCACGTAGCACGCTGAGGTTGTCAAAGAGGTTGATGAGGCCCGTGATGCCCAGGAACAAGAACCACAGGAGCATGATGGGGCCAAAGGCCTTGCCGATGTTGGCCGTGCCCGCACGTTGGACCAAGAACAGCGTGACAATGATGGCCAGCGTGATTGCCATGACCTTGATCTGGTCGTCGCCGATGACGGCGTAGCCAAAGTCGATGGTTCGCAGGCCCTCGATGGCGGTGGTGACCGTGACGGCGGGCGTCAGGATGCCGTCGGCAAGCAATGCCGCGCCACCCACGATGGCGGGAATGATGAGCCACCTGGCCAGATGACGCACGAGGCTGTAGAGGGCAAAGATACCGCCCTCGTTGTGGTTGTCGGCCCTCATGGCAATGAGCACGTACTTGACGGTCGTCACCAGCGTGAGGGTCCAGATGACGAGCGACAGCGCGCCCAGGATGACCTCCTCGCCAATGGTGGCCAGGCCGCCGTTGCCGCTGATGATGGACTTCATGACGTACATGGGCGACGTGCCGATGTCGCCATAGACTACGCCGAGCGTGACGAGCATCATGCCCGCGCCCAGCGGAATGCCCATGTTGCGCTTCTTCCTTGCAAGCGAACGAACTGCGGATGTACCCACATTCACTCCTATTTCCAAACTACAGGGCCAAGGCATGGTAGCACTTGGTCAGGCCTGCGTCATATGCCAAAGACTACTACCAAACCTCTGGCGGCGCCATACGTTCTAGCCCTCTTGGGCTCGGCGGACCAGATACACCTTGTGAATCTTGGCATTGCGCTCAAAGTCCTGGGCGATCGTGGTCGCGGGGACCTGCGAGGGATCTATGCCAAAGCGCTCGATGGGGGAGGTGTCGCGGGTGATCTCTACAATCTCGACGTGCGCGCGGTCGAGCTTCTTCATGTCAGGCTCAAAGGTGCGTAGGTTGCACGAGAAGAGCGCGACGCCGTCAGGCGTGAGCATGCGCGTGAGCGCAATGAGCAGCTCGCCGTGGTCTCGCTGGACGTCCCAACCGCGGCGGCGCATGCCCGACGAGTTGGAGAAGGTCGGCGGGTCACAGAAGATCAGGTCGTAGCGCTCGCCGGCTGCACGCTGCTCCGCCACCCACTTGAGGACGTCGGCCTGCTCAAAGATGTGGCCGGGACCCCTAAAGCGGTTACGGCGCATGTTGGACTTGGCACGCGTCAGGTAGGTCTTGGACATGTCCACCGTGGTGGTATTGGTCATGCCACCGTCGGCCGCATAGCAGGTGGCCGTGCCGGTGTAGGCAAACAGGTTGAGGAACCTGCGACCTTCGCCGGCACGTGTCTTGGCCATCTCGCGGATGATCTCGCGGGTGGGACGGTGGTCGAGGAAGATGCCCGTGTCCAGGTGGCTCATGAAGTCGACCTCAAAGAGCAGGCCGCCCTCCTCGATTACGTGCGTCTTGCCGTGTACGCTCTTGTCGGCATACTGCGAGCCGCCCTTGGAGCGGGTGCGCGTCTTGAAGAAGACGTTCTGGGGCATCACGTCCATGACGCGCGGCGCGATGGCGGCGATGTCGTGAAGGCGCTTGGAGGTCTTGTCGCGGCTTATCTCGCGGGGTGCGGCGTACTCCTGCACCACGAGCCACCGTCTGGGGGCACGGCCGCGACAGGTCTCCTCGGCCTGGGTGTAGAGGTCGATGGCCACGTTGTAGTCGGGCAGGTCGGCATCGTAGACACGGTAGCAGCTCACCCACTCCTCCTGGGCCCAGGCGGCGCGCTCGGCAGCCACCTTTTGCAGACGGGCCGCAAACTGGTCGCTGGCTGCCATGGCAACGTTGACGCTCGTGCCATCAGCAAGGGTCACATGGGTCCTTTCGGGTGTCTCCTGCGCGGTCACATACGAGCTGAGGTAGGCACTGTCGCGGCCCAGGCGCACGTCCAAGGTGAGCTCGGGGCTCGTGCCCACCGCGGTGCTCACGGAGGTGTCACTGGAAAAGGTGGCCACGCGCGTCCGTGCGGGCAGCGCGTCCACAAGGTGGGTAAGGGTATCGTTGCAGCACACGGAGAGGCTGAGCTCGTCGGCGTGCGGCCAGGAGGTATCTGCCACGGCACAGGCGATCGACGCGCCCTCGAGCTTGGCGGGCACACCCTCGGGGGTGTCGATGAACGAGAGGTCTGCTGTCATGCCTGCGGCGCCCAGGACGCGGCGACAGTCGCGCTCGGTGCGACGGCGGTCGTCTACGACGACGATCTTTGGTGCGCGCGCAAGTCCGGTGGCTGCGCGCTCGCGAGCCTCCTTGACTAGGTTGGACCAGCTGCGAGCGCTGCCCTTGAGCCACCGCTCGTGGCCCCATCGCTGGCGCAGCAGGCCCGGTGCCTGGTCGGTGCCCATGCCAACCGCCTCGGCGGCCAATGTGCCGCCGCCGGCGTAGAGCAGTACACAGACGGCGCCGTCCTCTCGACTGGCGTTTGCCCATCCCGCGGCGTGAAGGGCCGCGGCGGCGTAGTCGGGGCGCAGTGCGTGGACGGACTGTCCCTCACGGCCGCTAGAGAGCTCGTAGCCACGGTTGAAGAGGGTGCCGCCCGCAAGGCTCACGCCGATGGTGGCGCGGTCGTCGCGCAGGCGCACGACAAAGGAGAGGTCGGCGTCTCGCGGCGTGGAGGTGGGACGGGTGCCCGACTTGGCCAGCATGCGGTCGCGGATGGCATCGCTGGTGCGCAGTGCGACGAACTTTGAGTTTACAAGGGTCTCGCTCGTGCCATGGGCGTTCACGGAGAACGTGTCGCCCATGGCAAGGTGGTCCTCCCAGGCAACTTCGAGCGCGCTGGCATAGAGGGTGTCGGAGTCCTTGGCGTCGACGCGCGCGATGACGCACACGACGTTGGAGGCAAGGCGCGACCAGAGACAGGCGCGGTAGGCATGGCGAAGCTCGCCGGTAAAGCTCACCTGGCCGCTGAGGGGTCTGATGGACGAGACTCCCATGTCGGCGAGCTCGTCTGCGAGCAGCTGCTCAAAGCCGGCGGGGCAGGTTGCAAAGAATTCCATGGTCGTTCCTTTCCTCGGGACACCGTAGCCCGTAGTTGCAGTGCAAGGCATTGTATTCCTGCGCGGGGTCGCTCACGTTGTGTCCCGTGACGTTCCCACAGTCTCCATACGGCGCTAGTCTGCGTGGCTTGCGTGACCCACTCCGTCACGAGAGGCAACGGCAAGGCGCACGGACATGCGCGGACGGCAGGGGACACCGTCTACTACCGTGAGATCGTTGAGGACGCTCGAGCACGAGCGCACGAAGGCATCGATCTCGGAGGCACTCTGGAGCTGCTGGAGGATGGTGATGCGGTACTTGCCCGACTGTGCGACGACACCGCGGCTCATCTCGACCTTCTCGACGTTGTGCACGAGCACCTGCATGAGCCGCTGGACGTAGTCCTCGTCATAGCGCCTCTCGTAGTCGTGGGCGTTCTCCAGCTTGGCCGACAGGCTCATGAAGTCGATGCCGCGCTTCTCAAAGGCATCCCGGTAGGTCTCGTACACCTCGTCAAGGCTGCGGGGCGCACGGAACTCCGCATCCTCCTCTTCGCGGCTGACCTCGCGAAAGAAGCCCACGAAGCCCAGCAGCTCGCCGTCCTCGATGACGGGTGTCTTGGTCGCCGCGATGGTGCGCACGGTGCCGCGCGCGATGCAGCGGCCTATCTCGTCGTTGACCGTCTCGCCCTGCAAGCTCACACGCTCCTCGTCGCTCTTGAAGGGCACCGGGTCTATGTGCCAGCCCATCTCTTCGTCGGTCTTGCCCACGAAGTCCGCGGCGGAGTCAAAGCCGTAGTAGTCGATGAAGTGCTGGTTGGCCCCAATGAAGCGGCGCTGCTGGTCCTTCCAGAAGATGCCTATGGACTCGACGTTGAGCAACGCCTGCCATAGCAGCCGCTCGGGGATGATCCCGCGGGCGTGGGGGAGCAGGTCAGATGGTGCCTCGTCGGCGTCTCGCACGCAGGACAGGAAGTAGCGGCGCCCCTTGTGGATGACGGGCATGACCGTGAAGGCCTGCCACTCGTAGCCGCCCACGGCCGTGCGCGTGCGGAAGCTCTCGGTCACGTACCCCTTGCCCGTGCTCAGGATCTTGCCGTTGAGCTCACGCGTGTCAAAGAGCTCGCGGAACCGCTTACAGTCGTCGGGGTGGATGTTGTTCTGCGCAAAGGTTTCAACCGACCGTATGACGTCGTTCGTATCGTGCTCGCCCAGGTAGCGTGTACCGGTGGTGTGGAGGTTCTCGATTAGGTCGTTTGCCTCGGAGAGGATGTCCACGCGCGAGAACATGTTGAATATGCTGCTCTTGGACACGTCCATGAGCGAGGCGTACACCTCGTTGGTGGTTCCCCGTTGCTCGATGGCGCTCACCAGGTAGGAGTCCACCTCGCGGCTGTCGCAGGTCGCTATGTAGGCCACGCGCACCAGGCAGGTGTGGCCGTTCGCGACGTAGTTGAGGTGCTGCTCCGTGCCAGAGGCCTTGGCCGCCATGAACGCGTCCAAGAACGCATGGGGCGCCCCTCCGTAGGTTTGCGAGAAGACCTTCTCGATAGCGGCGGTACTGGCAAAGCCGAGGGTGCGCACGAATGCCTCGAAGGCACGGTTGCACTGGAGGAACACGGTGCGCTCGCGCGAGGTCTCAACGATGGCTAGAGGCAGGCTTCCCTCGACCTTCGCGTGTGCCTTCGACCCGCCCAGGGGCTGGGGGCTCAGCAGGTTCACGCGGCCCGACTTGTCGTAGTAGCGCGCGCTCTCGAGGTCCTCGAGCACGAGCTTGCCCTCGTCGATCATGTGCGAGATCACTTCGATGGGCTCGGGTCGCGAGAAGAGATAGCCCTGTGCCTTCTCACAGCCGACCGAGCGCAGGAAGTCCATGTGCTCGACCGTCTCCACGCCCTCGGCGAGCGTGCGGATGCCCAGCTGCTTTGCCATGTCGATGATAGACGAGACGATAACCCGCGAGTTTGCCTGCGCGTCGAGGGTGCGCATGAAGTTCATGTCTATCTTGAGCAGGTCGAACTCATAGTCCTTGAGGACGTTGAGCGACGAGTAGCCCGCACCAAAGTCGTCCATCCACACCTGGTAGCCCAGGCGACGGAAGGCCGCGATTGACTCACGGAAGATGCCCGGGTCGGCATGGAGCACCGTCTCGGTGACCTCAAGCTCTATGAGCTCACGTGGGATGCGGTTGCGGTTGATGATGGATTCCACCTCAGTGACGATGTCGCAGGCTGTGAAGTCCTGGCGCGACAGGTTGACCGAAATGGGAACGAAGGGCTCGCCGCTCTCCATGCGCCTGCGGATCTCAGCCGCCACGCGATCGATGACGTGGAGGTCCACCTTGTGTATGAGGCCATGCTCCTCGAGGACAGGGATGAAGTCTCCGGGAAAGAGCATGCCAAAGTCGGGATCCAGCCAGCGGACGAGGGCCTCGGCACCGCACACGGCACCCGTCTGGACGCGCACGTGCGGCTGGATGTACACCTGTATGTCGCCGTTTGCGATGGCCTTGTCGAGCGCCTTGAGCGCGTGGGCGCGCATCTCGACTTCGCGACGCAGATGCTCGTCGTACAGGCGGTAGGGGATGCCGCTCGAGCGCTTGGCGGCGTCGCATGCCAGGACGGCTCGCTCCTTGAGCTCGTCGAGGTCCTGTGTCTCCAAAAGCTCTACGATGCCAGCCTTTACCTCAAACTCGATCTCGCTCCTAAATGCCATGATCTTGTCGCGCATGGCCGTGATGTAGTCTGCGATGAGGTTGGACGGTGCGCAAACGAGAAACTTGTCGTGTGCCAGATGGCCCACTACACCCTTGTCGACGACGTTGCTCAGGGTCTTTGCAACGAGCCTCAAGAGCTCGTTGCTGGCGTCATAGCCATAGCGGTGACGGTATCCGCGAAAGTTCTTGATGTCAAGAACCGCAAGGCTCAGCTGCGATGGGTCGCTCTTGGCGACGTACTCCTCAAAGGAGAAGGTGAACTTGCTGTAGTTGGGGATTCCCAAGCGTCTCTTAGATGCGGGAGGCGATCCCGCCGGAGTAACAAGTGGCATGACCTCCCCCTCCTACGTGCGGTGTCAAGGTCATATGGCCACAGGCACCGGCTTCCCTACTATCTTGATAGCTTCCTGATAGTAACAAACAACCAGGCTTGAGCGCGAGTGTGGCCCCTTTGCATACCGTTCGCGGGCGATGCGCGCCCTTTGACGGTGGTCACGCCCGCCAGTCTAAGACACGTCTATGTGCTTGCGCTCTATCTTGCCCCAGCGGTCCTCGCGCTTGCGATAGCCGATGAGGGCGGAAAGGCGTGTGAGCATCATAATGGTGCGAAGCACGGTGATCTCGATGACAGACAGAATGATGGCGCGGATGGTGTCCGAGGTAGAGATCCTCAGGTCGCGCGTCTGGATGCGCGAGAAGAACGCGGTGAGCGATATGACGGCGCCAAAGAAGGCATAGATGATGAAGAACGTGATCATGAACGGGACGTTGATGTAGTGGGCAGACCATGCCACGAGGACCATCACGAGACCGAGCATCTCGATGAGGGGGGACAGTAGCTCATAGATGAGGAAGTAGGTGTAGCTGACCAGGCCCACTGCCCCAAACATCCCGTTGCCTATCATCCTGCGGTACTTTGTCATGCACTCGTAGAGGCCAATGTGCCAACGTCGACGCTGGCGGATAAGGTCATGGAGCGTGCTGGGTGCCTGGCTCCAGCAGATGGCGTCGGGTGCGTAGCGGATGCGGTAGTCGATGTTGTTGGTGCGGCAGAACACGTGGAGCTTGGTGACCAGCTCCATGTCCTCGCCGACCGTCGTCGTGTCATAGCCCCCGCAGGCTATGACCATGTCCTTCCTGAACAGGCCAAAGGCACCCGAGATGATGAGGTTGCCATTGAACTGGTCAAAGAGTATTCGTGCCGACAAGAACGAGCGGTCGTACTCCAGGACCTGCATGGCGGGAATGATCTGGTGGGGCAGCGAGTACGCGGCCACGCGGCCCTCCTCGAGCTTGATGCCGTTTGCAGGGCGCACGAGTCCGCCAACGGCGACGACGTGCTCGTCCTCGATGAGCGGCATCGAGATCTCGTGCAGCGAGTCGCGCTGCAGCACGGAGTCGGCGTCGATGCAGATGAAGTAAGGGTACTTGCTTACGTTGATGCCAAGGTTGAGCGCATCGGACTTGCCGCCATTGTCCTTGGTGACCAGTGTGATGGGGGTGCGACCCTGACGTCCGAACCAGACCTTCTTTGCAGGCGAGCAGCGTATCTTGAGGCGGATGGGGCTGTCTATCTCGTGGAGGTCAAACGCATCGAGGATGGCCTGCACCGTGTTGTCAGTGGACCCGTCGTCAACCACGACGATCTCATAGATGGAGTAGTGCAGCGAAAGCAGCGAGCGGATCGAGCTCACGATGGTCACGGACTCGTTGTGCGCAGGCACGATGAGGGTGATGGGCACGAAGCAGTCGGTCGCAATCATGTTCTTGTAGTGCGTCTCTCGCTTGCGGCGGTACAGGATCGAGCTGCCGGCCGTGACGCTCAGGAACAGGAAGGTGGAGTATCCCACCAGGTAGGCAAAGAAGAAGATGCTGGTCACGTAGAGGAAGACGCGGATTATGGCCTCGACGTCTATGGTCATGCGCTACCACCTCCCGCGGCGCTGAGCTCCTCGAGCTCGATATGGTAGCGGAGCATCTCGCTGGCGTAGCGGTCAGGACCCTCAAGCACATCGGCAAAGTCCAGGTCCATTTTTGTGCGAAGGCGTAGCAGGCTTGAGGCGGCGGCGTTGCGCACGAACCACGACCTGCTGGACAGGTTGCGCTTGAGCAATGCGGCGTTCTCCTGGGTTGGGTACGAGGCCAGGGCGCCGCTGGCGACGACCGCGACCTCCCAGAGGTCCTTGTCGTGGGTGGAGGCCATCTCCTGAAGGAACGGCTCGGCGTCCGGGTCGGGGTTCGTGGCAAAGTAGCGCATGGCTGCCAGACGAACCTCTGAGTCGTACTCGGGACTCGTGGCTATGGCAAGCATGTCGCTGGGCTCGCCCGTGCGCGTCATGCGCCAGTAGTTTATGACGGCGCTCTTGGATTGGTCGTCAAGATCGTCAAAGAAGGCGCCGAGCCACACTGCGAGCTCGGCCTTGTTGCCGGCGAACGTCATGGAGGTCTCGGTGAGCAGCCGTGGGTGGTAGAACACCTGGCCGTCGCTGCAGGCGGCAAACGCGATGGCGAGGTTGCGTGCGGACGAGACCTTGGCGAGGGCGCTGATAGCGTTTTGGCGCACGTAGAGTGAGGGCGACTGTGCGAGCGACGTGAGCATGATGATGACGGGCGTGGACTCGCGGTCGCCCCGGTACCACTTGCGTACGAGGTAGCACCAGTAGGACGTGTGGATGTCGCTCTTACCTGGGATGGTGTGCGCGAGGCTCTCAAAGACGTCCGCTATGCCGACGAGGTAACGGCTGGCAAGGTCGGGGCTCTCGCTCTCGAGCAGGTCCATGGTCAGGTCGAAGGCCTCCATGGCGGGAAGGCGCCTAAGCTGCTTGCGCAGGGACTCCTTGTGCTCAGGCGTGGGGAAGTCGGCATTGGTGCGAATCTCGTGCGAGAGCATGTCGTAGGTCTGCTTTGCGTTCCTCTTAAAGAAGTAGGTGCGAATGCGCTCGTGCTGCAGGTACGCGAACTCAAAGCAAAGAGGCCCATGGCAATGGAGACGATGATATAGAAGAAGACAAGGAACTCGATCCTCATGCGGTATCGCCGCCCGTCTGTGTCGCAGCGGGCTCCACAGGCTCATTGAGGTGGCTCTCGTCGGTCGCGCCCGCCCAGAGCTTCTGGATGTAGTAGTAGCTCTCCTTGAGGCGCTCGTGGCTGGTGGGCGTCTCGCCCCAGCCCTGCAGGCTCTTCTCCATAAGGTGGATGGCGCTGCCCTGCGATCCCACGCCCACGTGCATGGAGGTGATGGGCATGAAGTCAACGCCAAGGCAGTCATAGTAGTCATCATGTATGCGCATGGTGGAGGGGTCGGCAAAGTTGAGCAGGCCCCAGGGGAGCTTGATCTCCACACAGCTGTCACCAAAGCAGAAGTCCGCCATGGAGTCGAAC
>CAJOGH010000007.1:3275-27595 GCA_905233865.1 uncultured Atopobiaceae bacterium | reverse complement strand
CTGCACAGTGTGCACGCCGTACAAGCGATTTGGCTGTGGGGCCTGCACAGTGTGCACGGTCGGCAGGGAGGAGCCAGCGCCCGCGGCTCTCCCCTACAGGCAGAAGCCGGCGATGACGCCCTGAGCGTCAGCCGCGTCAGCGCGTTCGGAGGGGTTGCCCTCGGCGGTCACGTAGTAGAAGTAGTCGCGGCGGCTGGGAGCTGCCGTGCGCATCCACCAGGCAGCGGAAGCGGACTGGGGACGCGCCAGCTGAGCCGAGGCGCTGGAGGGCGCCACGCCCGCGAGCGAGAAGGCCTCGTACTGCGTGCCCTCGGCGTTCTGAACGTCACCGCAGTACTCGTAGCCGCTCGAGAAGTAGTTGCGGTCAATGGGCCCGGCCAACTCGACCCAACTGGGCGCCCAAAGCTTGTCGGCGGTCGTGGTCACGCAGGTGGCCGACGTTGAGTAACCCTCGTTGTTGGTGTGCTTGTTGACCTCCTTGATGACATCGGTGAGGTCCTGGGGCAACAGCGCCATGCCGTCATTTGCCAGCCACGTGCGAAGCTCGCTGTCGCGCCATCCACCGATGTTGGAACCGCTCCCGTTTACGGCATGGGTGCCCAAGGGCTCGGCCGTCACAAAGGTCAGACCGGCCTTGCGCACGCCATCCGAGGCGTCGTCGTGGTAGACGCCCACGAGCTGCGCGTGAATGGTCTTGCCGTTCGTGAGGGATATCTCCTTGGTCTGGGAGCCGTCGATGGCTCCCTCGGCATTGGCAAGGTGATAGGTAGCCGCAATCTCGTGAGCGGCCTCGGCGCTGCCCGAGTGCGCGATCTCGTCGCCGATGCGCCTGAGCTCGTCCCAGCTGTAGGAGGCGAGCGAGTCCTTGGGCTCCACGTTGGCATTGGCGTCGTCGTTCTTGACGGCCTCCTCGGCGGCGGTCGCCTCCTCGGCCTTCTTGCCCGAAATCGAATCCAAGACAGCCTGCGGCCAGGCACGCACGAAGGACCTGCCAACGTAGGTCACATACCCCACGCATAGGACTATCACGACAAGCATGACGGCGCCGGCGATGCGGGCGCTCACACCACGCCTGCGCGGACGGTCCTGCTCTGACGCCTCGCTCTCCTGCCGCTCGTCTGTCTCCTGCTCGCTCATGCGACTCACCTAGCTCACGTTGGTGGCAAAGTTCCTGTACTCCACCAGGCCAAGGTCACGATAGGCCTGGGGGAAGCTGGCGGGGCCCTCCTCGGCGCTGTGCCATGTGCCGTCGGCCTCACCGCACCCCATAAGAGAGATTATAGGCAGCTCCATAGAAGTTTGAAGCACACACTTCTGATGATCAGTCAACGGGGCACCCAGACGCTCGAGCATGGCGGCACCCAGCGTGGAGAGGCCACGGTTGCCCACGGCGGGACCGCCGTCCATCCCATTGCTCGCCACGTCGTAGTTTGCCCACATCAGGTAGTTAGTCTGATACAGGCGCGCCAAGTGCGTGCCACGATCCTCTCCCTCAAACGACGCATCGTTGAGGTCGCCCGAGAAGTACGGGTGGTGGTCGCCAAAGAACACGAGGCACACGGGGCGGTCAAGCCGCGACAGGCGGTCGACGAACTCCAAGAGCGCGCGGTCGGACTCGTTGATGCACGCCACGTACTCGTCACTGATGGCACCCAGGTCGTTGCCCGAGTCATCGACCCTGCCCTCGAGGTCAAAGCCCGGAAGCAGGCTCTTGTCGACATTGCCCTGGTCATACCCAGAGTGGTTCTGCATGGTCACGTCAAAGACGAACTGCGGACGTTCGTCCGTCTCGAGCAGCTCGATGACCTTGTCGTAGGTGGCGGCGTCCGAGGGCTCGCCATGGAACAGCGAGGGCGACTCGAAGCCTGTGATGTCGATGAAGTCGTCAAAGCCCAGCATCGCGTAGGCTCGGTCTCGGCTCCAGTTGGACGCGAGGTTGGGGTGCATGGCATGGGTCGCGTAGCCCATGCGACCAAGCTGGCGCGCGAGGTTGTCAACGTGGCTGAGATCATACATTGCATACGGGCTCTTGCCGCCGCCCACATAGGCCATGGAGACGTCCGTGAGGAACTCGAACTCGCTGTTGCAGGTGCTGCCCCCGTAGACGCTCACGTTGACCCAACCACGTTCCATGACGCCGTCGGCAAGCGACTTGAGGCCGGTCGGCCCCGCATACCCCTGACGGGCCAGGACGTCATAGACGGACAGGTCCGTGAACGTCTCGTTCATGACGGCGACGATAGCGGGCTGCTTGCCCTGGAACTGCGCGGTCGCCGCAGTGCGCGCGAGGTCGTTTGCACAGCGCGCGTCATAGGCGCCAACAAGGTCGCGCTCCACCTCTGCCGCACGCTCGTCCGAATAGCCCACCGGCGGCTTGAGACGCAGGTCCTGGACCATCGAGGCAAACGACGGGATGATGCCCATCTCCTCCGTGCTCTCGCGCAGGTAGTAGTAGCGAACCGCAAAGCCCTCGTCCGCCAGCTCGCGGCCGGCCAGGTTGTTGCCCATCGCCGCGACGATGCACACGCCTATGGCGACAAGAGCCACGCGAAGGCCAGCGGGTCGGCGATAGCCCTCGGGTGCCGCAGCGGGGCCGGCGAACGAGAGGGCGCACACGGACAGCGCGCAAAAGGAGAGGCCCACGAACACGCTACTCTTGAGCAGGTAGACATAGCCACCACTGACCGAGGCCGCCGTCGAGAGCGCCAGGAGGTCGGCAGGCTGGACGACCGTGCCCTTGAACATGACGAGGAAGTAGTCAACGAAGCCTGCCACCTGACAAGCAACCGCCACGGGCACCGCAGCCACGCCATGGCGCTGGGCAATGAGATAGAGCGCTAGCATGGCACCAAAGACGAGCGAGAGGGCCATACGCGCGCCCTCGGGCATGATGCCGCCCACGTTAGCGTTGTAGGTGGTCTCCAGGCTCAGGAAGGCGCATGCGGCCGCCAGGGAGAGTGCCACGACGTCTCGAGCGCCCCCTGCCACACGCGCGACGGGATTGTCCTGGGCGTGCGTGCGAATGAGGGCGGCCAGCGCGTCGCGCCGCGACGTCACGAGGGCGCACACAGCGCACGCGAAGACGCACGCGGCAACAGAGGCCGCGTCGGCGGCAAGGAGGCCCGCAAGCGCGGCCACGAGGGCCACGAGGGGCGGGATGGCATAGGCGCACATCCACACGCGGGTCGAAACAGAGAGGGAACGCACAAACGCCCCTTACGCGTCCGAGCGGGCAAAGCCGTTGCGCATGCCCATGCTGGCCGTATGGAGCACCTGGGACAGAAGATTGTCCGTGTGGCGCCTCAGGATGGCGGCAACGCGGTCGTTCGCCTCCTCAAGCACAGGCGAGGCCTCCGCATACGCCAACGTCACGCTGGGCCGCGAGCACCTCGCGCAGCATCTCAGAGCCAGCGGCCTCCTGGTAGCGCTCGATCAGGTTGGCGCAGTCCGCAAAGTGGGCGTCGGCCATGGCCGAAACCAGCCGTACGGCCCAATAGTGGCTATCCGTGCTCACCGAGCGCGTCGTGTTGGCCAGATAGTCCGGCATGCGGTCCACGTTGGCAAAGAGGGGCACGGCCACGTTGAACACGTTGCAGCCAAACGCCACCCACTGGATCGCGCGCACGGCCTCGGGTGCGTCGCCCTTGAGCTGCGTGATGCACAGTTGGCTGTTGCGATTGATGCCAATGGGGCGGAACATGCCCCGCCGGTCGCTGTCACCCTGAGTCCTGCCGTACGGGTCGTAGGGCGTGCCCTCGTAGTGGGACGAGAGGACCTGCTTGACGTCCTGGATGGTGACCTTGCGCTCGGGCACGCGGCACCACGGGATGTCGTCGCTGTCGGGGCGCAGCGTGGCGAGCTCGCCATCGTAGATGTCGTCATAGGGGTTCAGCGTGCGCTGCATATACCAGGCACGGGGCGTGTTGTACACGTGGTCGGCCTGCGTGGCGCTGCCAAAGGCCGCGCGCGGGTCAAAGGCGTCGCCTTCAAGACCAAGGTCCAGGTGGTTCGTGCGAACGAAGTCCTCGAGGTCAGCACTGCACAGGAACTCACGGCCCTCGCCAGCGGCATCGGCAAAGTCGAACGCGTCGATGCCGAGTTGGTTGGGCATGGTCACGTAACAGTCGTCAGGCACGCGACGGGCCATCCAGTGGTGGCCGCCAATGGTCTCGAGCCACCAGATCTCGTCGGCGTCCTGGAACGCCATGCCGTTCATCTCGTAGGTGCCATAGCGCTCCAGGAACTCGCCCATGCGCATGACGCCATCGCGGGCGCTCGTGATGTAGGGCAGGCAGATGGTGACCATGTCCTCCTCGCCAATGCCACCCGCGCGCTCCGGCTCGTCGCCACGCGCGGGCACATACTCCACCAGCGGGTCGGCAGCAAGCACGCGCTCGTTGGAGGTAATGGTCTCCGTCGCGCTCATGGCAACGTTGAGCTCGTTGACGCCCGCAGCGCCCCAAACGCCGTCAGGTTGCTCGGCGTCGGGAATCTGCGTGTAGCGCAAGGGCTTGTCGGGCAGAGGTATGGTCAGGTGGCCGCCCTTGGACACGTAGGTCCGAGGCTGGTCTTGAGGCTCGACGACGTCCATGTACTTAGGCGTAAAGACGCCCGACTGCGAGTCCTCGTTGCGGGCGACAATCGTCGACCCGTCATAGGACGCGCCCTTGCCGACGAGTATGGTGGTGCAGGCCACGGCGTGGCTCCTCTCATGTGAGATGACGTGTGCACTGGTTAGTCTACATGAGCCTACCTAGACAGCCAAAAAAGCCGGGCCCATACGGACCCGGCTCAGTAGCGCCTATGCGGCTATGCCCTAGAGGGCAGGAACTACTTGAGGGTGACGGCAGCGCCGGCGGCCTCGAGCTTCTCCTTGGCAGCGTTGGCGTCGTCGGTCTTGGCACCCTCGAGGATGGTGGAGGGGACGTTCTCGACGAGGTCCTTGGCCTCCTTCAGGCCCAGGCCAGAGAGCTCCTTGACGGCCTTGACGACCTGGAGCTTGTTGTCGCCGAAGCCCTCGAGGACGACGTCGAAGTTGTCCTTGGCCTCAGCGGCAGCCTC
Organism: uncultured Atopobiaceae bacterium; assembly: GCA_905233865.1. GTDB lineage: Bacteria > Actinomycetota > Coriobacteriia > Coriobacteriales > Atopobiaceae > CAJOGH01. The sequence goes on along the minus strand of CAJOGH010000007.1, from coordinate 22,534 downwards.
GCCACCAGCGGCGGGGGCAGCAGCGACGGCAACGGGGGCAGCAGCGGAGACGCCGAAGACGTCCTCCAGCTCGTGAACCAGGTCGGCAAGCTCGAGCGCGGGCATTTCCTTGAGGGCCTCGATGATCTCATCCTTGGTGACAGCCATGTGTCTTTCTCCTTTGTATCCGGTCTCGCCTCTTTGGCGGACCTCAGGTTTACTATGCGGCGCGTGCCTGTGTTAGGCAGCGTTCTTCTGGTCCTCCACGGCGTGAAGCGCGGTGACCAGACCCTGGGCGGGACCGTTGCAGACGCGAACGATACCGTTGAGGGGGTTGCTGATGGAGCCAACGAACTTGGCGATGAGCTCCTCGCGAGAAGGCAGGTCTGCGATGGCCTGGGCCTCCTGAGCGTCGACGGCCTTGCCGTCGGCGATGCCGCCCAGGAACTCGAGCTTCTCGAGCTTCTTGGCGGTCTCCTTGATGACCTTGGCAGCATCAACAGGATCGTTGTCGTAGAAGACGCAGGCGCAGGTGCCGACCAGGACGTCGTCCAGGGTGGGCAGGCCAGCCTTCTCGAGCGCGATCTTGACGATGTTGTTCTTGTAGACCTTCATATGGGCGTTGTTAGCGGTAAGCTCGCGACGCAGCTCCTGAGCCTCCTTGACGGAAAGGCCGCGGTAGTCGATCACGAAGACGCCCTTGCTGCTCTCGATGGACTCAGAGACCTTCTGCAGCATGTCGATCTTGGACTGTGCGGGCATGTGTTACACCTCCTTCTTTTGCGACTCGGGCACGCTCGCCACATGTGGCGGGCCCATCGCAAAAGCAAAGGCCCCACCGGGACTACCAGCGGGGCCTAGAGGTTCACTCTTAAGACCACCTCGGCAGGCGGGAAATCCCATTAAGCCCGTGAGGGCACCGGCTGTCTCTGGCAGCGGACGTGCGGTTGACACGCGATTGCCCAACGTGCGGGCAACCTCAAGTATTGTGCCGTAGGCGCCAGGGCACGTCAAGCGCGAGAGCACGCCTGCGCGAAGGCATCACAAAAGGCCGACAAGAGCGTAGTGCGCGCCCATCCACGGCGCCCTCTGGGCATGTCGTGTGGGAGCCCGGTGAGGCAGATGGTCTCGACGCGGTCGGCGGGTGGCGAGGTATTCGCCTTGGCGCGCCAGCGCACAAGGCGAATGCGGCGAGCCAGCCGATCGCGTCGAGACCATCGGGTGCCGAACGCTCCCGCGCGACATGCCCAGGGGCGCTATCGATAGGCTCGCCGAAGCCAGACACATGGGCCGGGCGCCATCAGCAGGCGTGCCGGAGCGAAAGCTCTTATCGCCAGACAAAAAAGGGGCGCCCATGCGAGGGCGCCCCAGATGCTAGCTATGCGCAAGTGCGACTAGTCGGTCAGGTTGCGGACCTTGGTCGGGTCGATCTTGATGCCAGGGCCCATGGTGGTGGAAACGCTGACGCTCTTGACGTAGCGGCCCTTGGCCGAGGAGGGCTTGACGCGGATGATCTCGGCGATCAGGGCGGCGTAGTTCTCGGTCAGCTGGGCGGACTCGAAGGAGGCCTTGCCCACGGGCACGTGGCAGATGCCGTAACGGTCGGCGCGGTACTCCACGCGGCCGCTCTTGAGCTCGGTGACCATCTTGGCGACGTCCATGGTCACGGTACCCAGCTTGGGGTTGGGCATGAGGCCACGGGGGCCAAGGATCTTACCGATGCGGCCGACCTTGGCCATCATCGGGGGCGTCGCGATGGCGGCGTCAAAGTCGATGGTGCCACCCTGGATGGCAGCAACGAGATCGTCGGAGCCGATGACGTCGGCGCCAGCAGCCTCGGCCTCGCGGGCCTGCTCACCCTCGGCAAAGACGGCGACGCGGACGGTCTTGCCGGTGCCGTGGGGCAGCGAGATGGAGCCACGGACGTTCTGATCGGCCTTACGGGTGTCGACACCCAAGCGGATGGAGACCTCGACGGTCTCGTCGAACTTGGCGCTGGCGAGGTCCTTGACCAGAGCCATGGCCTCCTTGGGCTCATAGAGCTTGTCCGCGACCTTCTCGGCAGCGGCGTTGTACTTCTTACCGTGCTTAGCCATTTCTATCTCTCCTTTTGTGGTCAACGGGCTGGCGGCCCTCCCACGTCTATCTCAGGCGAGCGTATCTCGCCCAGATTGCAAAGTTACTCGGCGATCGTCACGCCCATGGAGCGGGCGGTGCCGGCCACGATCTTCTTGGCGGCGTCGATGTCGTTAGCGTTGAGGTCCGGCATCTTGATCTCGGCGATCTTGGTGAGCTGCTCGTCGGTGAGCTGCCCGACCTTGTCGCGCTGGGGAACGCCGGAACCACCCTTGAGCTTGAGCTCCTTCTTGATCAGCTCAGCCGCGGGAGGGGTCTTGGTGATGAAGTCGAACGAGCGGTCCTCGTAGACGGTGATCTCGACGGGGATGATGTCGCCGGCCTTGTCCTGCGTGGCAGCGTTGAACGCCTGGCAGAACTGCATGATGTTGACCTGGGCGGCACCAAGGGCGGGGCCGACGGGAGGCGCGGGGTTGGCCTGACCGGCGGGGATCTGGAGCTTGATGAAGTTGACGACCTTCTTCTCGGCCATGATGAACCTTCCTTACAAACCTGACGTAGTTACTACTAATCGCAAGCGCGTCACCCAGAAGCATTCCTCACCGAATGAGCGGCGCGCGGGGTGTTCCTAGCTGATGCTCGCAACCTGGTCGAGCGTGAGCTCCACGGGCGTCTCGCGACCAAAGATGGTGAGCATGACCTTGACCTTGCCGGTCTCGGGGATGACCTCGGAGACCTGACCGTCAAAGTCGGCAAGCGGGCCGGAGACGACGCGAATGGTCTGACCGACCTCAAGCGACGTGGAGGTGCGCTTGGGGGTGTGGCCCACGTTGCGCGACGTACGACGCATGATCTTGTTGTACTCCTCGCGCGTGAGGGGCTCGGGCTTGCCGTCGATGCCAACAAAGCCGGTGACGCCCTGCGTGTTGCGCACGACGCTCCAGGCGTTGTCGTCCATCTCCATGCGGACGAGGACGTAGCCCGGGAAGACCTTGGTGACCTTGGTCTCGCGCTTACCACCCTCCTTGAGCTCGGTGACCTCCTCCGTGGGGATCTGGATGTCAACGATCTGACGCTCAAGACCATAGGTCTCGATGCGATGACGGAGGGTCTCGCGGACCTTGTCCTCAAAGCCAGAGTAGGTGTGAATGACGTACCAGCGCTTAGCCATGGGTTACCCCCTCAGCGAGGCAAAGCTCGTAAGACCGAGCACGACCAGGTTGTCAACGGCCCAGATGCAGATGCCAAAGATGACGAGCATGATGAGCACGCCGATGGTGTAGTCCTTGAGCTCCTTGCGGGACGGCCACACGACGCGGTGCATCTCGGTGCGGACGGCGCCAAAGTAGTTCTTGATGCGGCCAAAGAGACCGGGCTTGCCCTTGGCAGCCTTCTTCTCCTTGGCAACGGCCTTCGCAGGAGCCTTGTCCTCGGTAATCTCGGAACCAGCCTCGGCGGCCCTAGCCTCGGCCTCCGCGCGCTTGGCGGCACGCGCCTTACGCGCGCTCCTCTTGTTCCGGTCCTTGTTTGCCATTCCTGGTCCTCTCTGGATCGACAAACCCTATCGTACAAACCGACCGCCCCTTTCGGGGCGGACCGGGGAGATTACTGGCAGGCCAGGTAGGACTCGAACCCACAACAAACGGTTTTGGAGACCGCCGCTCTACCATTGGAGCTACTGGCCTGTGTGGGAACCCTTAGCGGGTCTCCTTGTGGACGGTGTGCTTGTGGCACCAAGGGCAGTACTTCTTGAGCTCCATGCGCTCAGGGTTGTTGCTCTTGTTCTTGTCCGTAGTGTAGTTCCTACGCTTGCACTCGGTGCAGGCGAGAGTAACCATAGTACGCATTAGTCGTCCTCCTGATGATATGCCTCTGCCACAACCTCTTGGCAGTGGCGCGAGTTGCAACATTATCACCTCTCGCAGGGGATTTCAACTTCCGGGCCCCATATGGTGCCTGGCAACAGAACTTTCTCACAACTAGCCACCACGTGGCCGACAAGAGCCTACCACAGGATCGTCTACGAGCCAGACACGAGGCTCTTGTCGCCCGCCTGGCGGAACAAAAAAAGAGCCGGGCCCGTACGGACCCGGCTCCGGCAATGCCGTTTGAGGCTGTGCTACTCGATGATCGAGGAGACACGGCCGTCGCCGACGGTGTGGCCACCCTCGCGGATAGCGAAGCGGAGGCCCTCCTCCATGGCGATCGGGTGAATGAGCTCACCGGTGATCGTCACGTGGTCGCCGGGCATAGCCATCTCGACGCCCTCGGGCAGGTCGATGGTGCCGGTAACGTCGGTGGTACGGAAGTAGAACTGGGGACGGTAGCCGTTGAAGAACGGGGTGTGACGGCCGCCCTCCTCCTTGGTGAGGACGTAGACCTCGCCGGTGAACTTCTTGTGGGGGGTCACCGAGCCGGGCTTGCAGAGAACCTGGCCGCGCTCGATCTCCTCGCGCTTGATGCCGCGGAGCAGGATGCCCACGTTGTCGCCAGCCTCGCAGAAGTCCATGGTCTTGCGGAACATCTCGATGCCGGTGGCAACGGTGTCCTGGGTCTCACGGATGCCGACGATCTCGACGGTATCGTTGAGGTTGAGCTGACCGCGCTCGACACGACCGGTGGCGACGGTACCACGACCGGAGATGGTCATGACGTCCTCGATGGCCATCAGGAAGGGCTTCTCGTTGTCACGGGCGGGCGTGGGGATGTAGGTGTCGACCTGGTGCATGAGCTCCTTGATGGCCTCGACCCACTTCTCCTCGCCGTTGAGGGCGCCAAGAGCGGAGCCACGGATGACGGGGATGTCGTCGCCGGGGAAGTCGTACTCGGAGAGGAGCTCACGGGTCTCCATCTCGACGAGCTCGATGAGCTCGTCGTCGTCAACCATGTCGCACTTGTTCAGGAAGACGACGATGTAGGGCACGCCGACCTGACGGGCCAGGAGGATGTGCTCGCGGGTCTGAGCCATGGGGCCGTCGGTGGCGGCGATGACCAGGATGGCGCCGTCCATCTGAGCGGCACCGGAGATCATGTTCTTGACGTAGTCGGCGTGGCCGGGGCAGTCAACGTGAGCGTAGTGGCGCTCGGCAGTCTCGTACTCAACGTGAGCGACGGAGATGGTAATACCACGCTCGCGCTCCTCGGGAGCCTTGTCGATGTCCTCGAACGCGGTGAAGTCAGCCTTGCAGCCGTCGGTCTCAGAGAGGACCTTGGTGATCGCTGCAGTCAGCGTGGTCTTACCGTGGTCAACGTGACCGATGGTGCCGATGTTAACGTGAGGCTTAGTGCGCTCAAACTTCTCCTTGGCCATTGCCAACCTCCTTACGTGGAATGGCCATCCGGCCGTTCCGCCTTACATGGATATGCCAAGCGGCACGAATACTCGTGCCGCTCATTGCCTTGGTAGCGGTGACTGGATTCGAACCAGTGACGCCGCGGGTATGAACCGCGTGCTCTGACCAACTGAGCTACACCGCCAAGCTTGAAATGGAGCCCGCGACCGGATTTGAACCGGTGACCTCTTCGTTACCAACGAAGTGCTCTACCTACTGAGCTACACGGGCGAGGGTGGGGATGCCTGGACTCGAACCAGGGAACCCGAAGGAGCGGATTTACAGTCCGCCGCAGTTGCCGCTGTGCCACATCCCCATTCTGTTTTCAAGCGCCACAAGGTCTGACCCTTGCGAGCGAAAGAATAGTACGACTGCGCCAAATACTTGTCAACGTAATCCCCGCACCCGGGCGTATCGCAAACACGATTCCTGCATATGGCCTGCTCACAAGTAGAGCGCCGCACAGGCTATAGCCCATGCGGCGCTCGTGGATGCGCTGGAGCTGGTGGAGGGAGTCGAACCCACAACAACTGGTTTACAAAACCAGGGCTCTGCCATTGAGCTACACCAGCGTAGCTACACGGCTCGGCCGTGCGTCCGTCATTCTACCAGACTAGTCCTGGGCACTCTCGTACTCGGCGCTACCAAAGCCAAGGATCAGCGTGAAGATGGTCGGGAAGACGATGAGGCCAAAGGCAAAGCCGCCGCCCTTACCAAAGGACTTGGAGAGCTTGATCATGACCAGGATGTGCAGGACGCACCAGGCGATGAAGCACACGACGAGAATCATGCTGAACACGGGAGCAGCGTCACCTTGGGTACGGGTAATGAAGCTGCCGAGCAAGGAGATGACAAAAAGGCCAAGGGCATAGACGTAGCAGCCGGCAGTGTTCTTCCACGCGATCTTGGCCTGCACGTAGAGGTTGTAGACGGGGATGATGGACTTCCAGCCCGCCTCGCCGGCCTTGGTGAAGATCTTCCAGTCGGCGATGATGGTCAAAATGCCAATGGCAACTGCGATTGCGACAAAAACGCCAAATGATGCGCCGACCATCGCGCTGGCCGCCATGAGGGCGTCCTGGTTGGACAACGTAGTAGTGGTGTTCATGATCCTTCCCTTCTGGTATGTGCTTCTACGTTTGTAGGTTGCTTAAGTATATGACTTCTCACCACAAATGCAACACAAATCTTTAAGGAAGTAAGAAGGTTGCGGCGAGTGGTCGGCCGGACGCGCCAGAAGGACGGAGGCAAGGCGCCTTTCAGCTTGCCACCCCAGAGCGTCGTTACGTGCAAAACGGCCCTCCGCCGTTCCATATAACGCTCCAGGGTGGCGTTTTCCGCCCTTTCCCGGGTGCCGCTCTGCCCGTCTGTTCATAAAAGACAAGGTCACAGCCTTGCGCTCTTATCGGCATGGCGAGAAGAGCATGAAGTAGGAGCAGTTTTGCCACCCTGGCGGGTAACTTGGAACGAGAACGAGCCCAAATGCACGAGATGACGCTCTGGGATGGCGTCATGCGGGGCGGGACGGTCGCTCATTCCCCATGCAATGGCGCCCGACACCACTAGGGTGACGGGCGCCAGGGCCTTGCGTATGTGGAACTTGGGACCGCGAGGCTGTCATGCCGTCCTCAGGCGGGACATGGCCTGTCTCAGTTAGTCCTCGGTGCCGGCAACGAGCATGAGGATGCCACTGATGAGGTTCAGGAAGATCAGGGTGCAGACGGCAAAGCCAGTCGTGTTGGGCTTGGTGCCCTTGTAGATGCCATAGGAGCGCACCGTCATGGGAATCATCCACGCCAGCGGGACGATGAGGACGCCAAAGCCGATGGTCGCGAGAAGGTTGAGGATGAAGGCGGCAAGCAGCAGGCCACCGCTGTTGGTCCTGTCGTACAACGCGGGCGTGGCAGGCTGGGCGTTATTGATGTAGACCGTGGTCTGGGGCTGCTCGGGCTGTGCCTGGGGCTGGGCCGGGGCCGTCGTCTGGGTCTGGGCCTGGGGCTGGGCGGCAGGCTCGCGGGTGATCTGGGCGCCACACGACACGCAAAAGCTCGCGTTCTCGAGGATCTCGGCGCCGCAATAGGGGCAGTTCATGTTTGACTCCACTTCCTTGCACTAGAACTTCGTGCCTACGACGTAGGCATACCTACTCTACACGCACGAGCCCTCATGGCCCGCGCCTGTATTCCACTGATTACATTCGCGACGCGCGCTACCGACCGAGCATCTTGTTGAGCTTGGCGCGCTGCTCGGGACTCAGCCGGTCCTCTATCGTCATGCGCGCGTGGCTGCGCTCCTCGCGGGCCACGTCAAGCTCGTGGTCTATCGTCTCAAAGGTCGAGGCCAAAAACGCGCTGGAGACTGCCGTGATGGGAAGGCCTCCCACCGTGGCGCGGATGGTCGTGTCGGACGTGACGAGCGTGACCTCGCGCTCCTGGCGCCTCGCCTCGCTCACCAGACGCTCGATGACGGTGTCGGCGCTCTCCCCCGTCGCGCTAAAGATGGTCTTGACGCCACCCCGCGTGAGGTTGGGGCGGTCCGGCGAGAGGTTTCCCGCGCCGTCAAAGACGATGACGGGCTCAAAGCGATGGAGCGCGGCGGCAGCGACGTCGGCCAGGAGTGCCTCGCGGGCACGGTCAAAGGGGTCGCCGTCACCGCGACCGCGGGGGCCGTCGTCAACAAGCTGCTCATAGCGGGGCGTGGCATGGATGACGTTGTAGCCGTCCACGACCAGCAGCGGCAGTGCCTTGGCCATCCTAGTCCTCCGCGGCTTGCGTGGAGCGACGCAGCCACTCGTAGCACAGGACCGTGCAGGCCTGCGCCACGTTGAGGCTCTCGATAGTGCCGCGCTGGGGCAGCTTGCAGGTGAAGTCGCACTTGGAGAGCACGAGTCGCGAGATGCCCTCGCCCTCCGAGCCCATGACCAGGGCGACGCGACCCTCAAGTGGGGCGTCCCAGGCAAGGTCGGTGGCATGCTCGGTGGCACCGCCCACCCAAAAGCCTGCGGCCTTGAGCTCGTCGATGGCGCTAGCCATGTTGGGCACCTGCGCGATGGGCAGGTGCATGACGGCCCCGGCAGAGGTCTTGTAGGCACCGGCGCCCACACGGGCGGAACGGGCCTTAGGCACCACGACGCCCGTGGCACCCACGATCTCGGCACTCCGGACGATGGCGCCAAAGTTGCCCTCGTCGGTCACGTGGTCAAGGAGGACCACAAGCGCGTCTCCGGTGCCGGACGCCTTGATGACGTCAGCCAAAGACGCGTACTCAAAGGGAGCGGTGCGCACGACGATGCCCTGGTGGGCACCGTGGCTGGAGAGTTGGTCCAGGCGCTCGCGCGGCACCTCGTCAACCGTGACGCCGGCAGCCTCGAGCTCGCCGACAAGACCGGTGAGCTTGGGGTCACGCCCCGTGGCAGAGGCAGCCACAAAGGCGCGCTTGAGTGGCACGCCGGCAGCGAGCGCCTCGGCAACGGCCCGGCGCCCCTCGATGACGCCGGCACCTCCGCGTCCCTGCGGACGCGGCCTGCGGTCACGGTCAAACCCGCGACCGGGACCCGGGCGCTGCCCCTTGCCCTGGGCGCGGCCACGCTTCTTGCCGGCTCCCCGGCCGTGCTCGAGCGAGGCGCCGATCTTTCCGGCGCGGCCCGGACCGGTCACGCGGCCCCTGTCAGACTTAGCCATGTGTCTCTCCCCCACTAGTCCTGGGCGCGCAGGCGCGCACCGGCAGGCGTGTCCTCGATTGCCAGGCCCAGGGCGGCGATGCCGTCCCTGATGGCGTCGGCGCGACCCCAGTCCTTGTTGGCACGCGCCTCGCCGCGGGCCTCCAGCAGCACGGTCGCGGCCTCGCCAGCGTCCGTGCCGTCAAAGCCCACGAGCTCAGCCGCAAGGCCCACCAGCCCCTCGGGCAGCTCGTCGCCCGAGGTTCCCACGCAAATACCCAGCACGTCGCAGAGCTCCACGAGGGTGTCGGCGGCACGCACGGCCACCGAGCACGCGACGGACGAGCTCGTCTGGTCCAGGTAGGTGTTGGCCGCGGTCACGAGCTGGAACAGCGCGGCCAGCGCGCCCGCGGTGTTAAAGTCGTCGTCCATGGAGCGCACGAACTCCGCCCTCGTCTGATCGATGACCTCGGCTAGGGTGCGGTCGGTGTCGTCCAGGGCGCGCTGCTCGCTGGAGGTGCGCTCCGCAGCCCAGCGCAGGTTTTGCACGCAGGTGTTCAAGCGCTCGAGCGTGCCCACGGCACCGTCAAGGCGCTCGTAGGAGAAGTCGAGAGGCGTGCGGTAGTGGGTCTGGAGCATGAGCAGGCGCACCGCGTCGGCGTCATAGGAGTCCAGGACCTCCTTGAGCGTGTAAAAGTTGCCCAGGCTCTTTGACATCTTGTCGCCGTCCACGCGCAGCATGCCCGTGTGCATCCACACGTTGGCCAGCGCCGTGTTCCAGTTGCACATGCACTGCGCGACCTCGTTCTCGTGGTGCGGGAAGATCAGGTCGGCTCCACCGCCGTGGATGTCGATGGGCGTGCCCAGGTAGCGATGAATCATCGCGCAGCACTCGGTGTGCCAGCCGGGGCGGCCGTCGCCCCAGGGGCTGGGCCAGCTGGGCTCGCCGGGCTTGGCGGCCTTCCACAGGGCAAAGTCAAAGGGGTCGCGCTTGAGGTCGTTCTCCTCCACGCGCGCGCCGGCCATGAGCTGGTCCAGGTCGCGGCCGGACAGCACGCCGTAGTGGTTGTCGGAGCGCACCGAGAAGTACACGTCGCCGTTCTCCACCGCATACGCGTGGTTCTTGTCGATAAGCCCCGAGATCATGTCGATCATGGCCTCGATCTCCTGCGTCGCGCGCGGGCGGATGTCGGGGTCAAGGACGTTAAAGCGGCGCATCTGCTCGATGAAGGCAGCGGAAAACTCCTCGGCGACTGCGTCTGCCGTGGTGCCCGTCTCGTTGGCGCGGTTGATGATCTTGTCATCCACGTCGGTAAGGTTCTGCGCAAAGGTGACCTGATAGCCCTTGTACATAAGGTAGCGGCGGATGACGTCAAAAGACAGGAAGGTACGCGCGTTGCCTATGTGGATCTGGTCATAGACGGTCGGTCCGCACACGTACATGCGAATCTTGCCCTCCTCGATGGGCGCAAGCTCCTGCTTCTTGTGCGTCTGCGAGTTGTAGATGAGCATTGGTTCTCCTTGGTCAAACAAAACGAGCGAGATGACTATACCGCTTGGATGAGACAGACGGCCCAGGCGGCGATGCCCTCCCGGCGCCCCACGAAGCCCAGGTGTTCGGTGGTCGTGGCCTTGACGCCCACCTGGTCTGGCGACAAGAGCATCGCGCGTGCGAGGTTGTCCCTCATGGCATCGATGTGAGGCGCCATGCGCGGGGCCTGGGCCGCGATGGTGGAGTCGACGTCGACTATCTCAAAGCCCCGCTCACGCACGAGGGCGGCAACCTGCTCAAGGAGCTTGAGCGAGTCCGCGCCCTCGTAGGCGGGGTCGGTGTCGGGGAAGAGCTGGCCGATGTCACCGGCACGAAGGGCGCCCAGCAGGGCGTCCATGATGGCATGCGCCAGGACGTCAGCATCAGAGTGCCCGTCCAAGCCCACCTCGTGCGGGATGTCGACGCCGCCCAGGATGAGCTTGCGCCCAGGGGCAAAGCCGTGGACGTCAAAGCCGTGACCTATGCGCATCATGACTCGGCACCTCCTGCGCAGGCGGCATCCGCTATGCGCTGCTCCAGGATGGCGCGAACCGGCGTGAGGTCCTCAGGCACCGTTACCTTGATGTTGTCACGGGCAACGGCCACGCAGCGCACGCGGCCGCCGATGCGCTCCACGAGGCTGGCATCGTCAGTGCCTATGAAGCCCTCCTCCACAGCGCGGGAGTGTGCCGACGCGACGGAGGACGAGCGGAAGACCTGCGGCGTCTGGACCATCCAGAACCTTGAGCGATCGGGCGTGGACTCAATGATGTCGCCATTGACGATCTTGAGCGTGTCGATGGCGGGGCATGCGGCGACCGTGCCGTCAAGCGTGTCGTCATCACGCAGGGCACGCACGGTGGCGTCTATGGACGAGGGCAGGATGAGCGGACGTGCCCCGTCGTGGATGGCCACGAAGGGAAGGGTCTCGTCACTTGCGGCCAGGCCGTGACGGACCGAGTCCTGGCGCGTCTCGCCGGAGGGGGCGACCACGACGGGCTTCATGAGCGGCAGGATGTCGATGGCACAGCTCTTGAGCTCGTCCTCGCCGACAGGCGCGACCACGACAATCTGGGCCACACAGGGAGCGGCGTCAAAGGCAAGGAGCGACCAGCACAGTAACGGCAGACCGCAGACCTCCACAAACTGCTTGCCGCGCGGATCCCCAAAGCGCTCGCCTGAGCCGCCTGCGACGATGATGGCGCAGGTGTCGGCAGCGTGGTCCGCGATGGTTGGCACCGCGTGCATGGCTCGGGGTTGTGGGGTCGAGCCAATCACTTCTTGCCCCACAGGCGGTACAGGGAGTCCATGAGGATGGTCGGCTCGTTGACGCCCAGGTCCTCGACGCGGGCGGGGTTCTCCGAGTCGCTCTTCTTCAGGTCGTCCATGAGCTCTCGGAGCGAGCCGTACTCGTCCACGATGCGCTCGGCGATACCCTCGCGGACGACCGAGATGCGGGAGAGTGTGCGCAGGCCCAGCGGCATGACGACCGTGTCCTCCTTGTACTCCTCCAGACCCAGCGCGCGGCTGACGGTGCTGGAGGACAACGCCTGCTTGGCAGCGAGGTTGGCCAGTCGCTCGCGGATGGCGCGGGCCGCCTCGGGCGAGGAGTCCTTGGCATAGTCGCGGATCATGAGCGTGTACTCCTCGTCGGCGTCGCCCACGATACCCTGACGTTGCATCTCCACGTTGCGACCCTCGCGCCCCAGCTCCTCGATGCACCCGCGCAGGGCGGAGTCGGAGTAGAGCAGGAGCTCAAAGAGGGAGAAGACTTTGACGATGTCGCTCATGACCACGTGGTTGTCAAGCTCGATGGAGGTCAGGCGAATGAGGTTGCGGTCGATGGCCTGGCGCGTGGCCTGCATGGACACGAGAAGCTGGTTGGCAACGGTCATGACCTCAGGAATGCTGCGCAGCTGGTGCGAGCGGCCACCCACGTAGATGCTCACGACCTGGCGGCGCTCGGAAACGGAAATGACCATCGCGTCGGTGAGCAGGCTCATGCGCGCGGCCGTGCGGTGACGCATGCCCGTCTCGGACGTGGGCAGCGAGCCATCGGGGTTCAGGTGGAAGTTGGCGCGCAGAATCTGCGTGAGCTCCCTGTCCACCACGATGGCGCCGTCCATCTTGGACAGCTCAAAGAGACGGTTGGCCGTGAACGAGATGTTCAGGGGAAAGCCGTCGTTGCCCGCGGCCAGCACGGCATCAGAGTCACCGACGCAGATGATGGCGCCCAGGTGACCGGCAATGATCATGTCAAGCGCGTGGCGCAGCGCCGTTCCGGGCGCGGTGCGCCGGATGGCCTCGCTCATGCGCGCGTCGAGGTCAAGCGTCCCCTGCTTAGCCTGTTCCATTCCCCCGCCTCTCTGGTTAGAAGTCAAGTTCACAGCCTAGTATATGCGGCGCCCGACCGGGCACGGGTCCCGGTCGGGCAAAAGGCTGCTAATCAGCAGAACCGGCCGCGTCGGCGCCCGGGCTCGACGATGACGACGAGCCCGATGCGGGTGTGGACCAGGTGCCGCGCGCACTTGGCAGCTCCATGTGGACACGCTCCTCGATGGCGGGCATGTCGCCCGAGGTGCGCTCGAAGGTCAGCCGCTCGCCTGACTCGTCAAGGTCCACGGAGATGATGTCGCCGGCCTTCCAGCCACCGGCAAGGAGCTCCTCGGACAGCGGGTCCTCGATGAGGGTCTGGATGGCGCGACGCAGCGGGCGCGCACCATAGATGGGGTCAGCCCCCTCCTTGGAAACAAAGTCGCGCGCCGCGGGCGAGAGCACGATGGACATGCCCTGCGTGACCAGGCGACGGCGAAGGTCGCCCACCATGAGCTCGACGATGTCGTGGAGCTGGTCGGTCGTGAGCGACTTGAAGACCACGATCTCGTCCACGCGGTTGAGGAACTCGGGCCGGAACAGCTTCTTGAGCTCGCTCATGACGCGCGAGTTGATCTCCTTGTCGGACAGGCCCGCAGCACCAGTGGTGCCAAAGCCCATGGGCGTGGTGGTGGCTATCTCACGGGCGCCGATGTTGGACGTCATGATGATGACGGCGTTGGAGAAGTCGACCTTGCGGCCCTGGCCGTCCGTCAGGCGTCCCTCGTCCAGAATCTGCAGGAGGATGTTGAACACGTCGGGGTGGGCCTTCTCGATCTCGTCAAAGAGGATGACGGAGTAGGGCCTGCGGCGGACGGCCTTGGTCAGCTCGCCGCCCTCGTCGTAGCCCACATATCCCGGAGGTGCGCCAACCAGCTTGGACACGGCGTGCTTCTCCATGAACTCGGACATGTCAAAGGTGATGAGGGCGTCCTCGGAGCCAAAGAGGAACTCCGCGAGCGACTTGGCCAGCTCGGTCTTGCCCACGCCCGAGGGGCCCAGGAAGATGAAGGAGCCGCCGGGACGGCGCGGGTCCTTGAGCGGCGAGCGGCTGCGCCTGATGGCGCGGCTCACGGAGCTCACGGCCTCGTCCTGCCCAACGACACGCTGGTGCAGGGCGTCCTCGCAGCGCAGGAGCTTGGATGCCTCGGCCTCGGTGAGGTTGGACACGGGCACGCCGGTGATGTCGGAGACCACGTCGGCCACGTCCTGCGCGTCGACGACGACGATGTTCTGGTTAAGTCGCTCACGCCAGGCGGCCTCGAGCTCGTCACGCTTCTCGACGAGCTCCTTTTCTGTGTCACGCAGGCGGGCGGCGTTCTCGAACTCCTGGGCGCTCGCGGCCTGGGACTTCTGCTCGCGCACGCGGGCGAGTTCCTCGTCAATCGCGGCAATCTCGGGCGGGAGCGTCATCTTGTGGACGCGCGTGCGGGCACCTGCCTCGTCGATGACGTCGATGGCCTTGTCGGGTAGGAAGCGGTCCTGGACATAGCGGTCTGCCAGGGTGGCAGCGGCCTCGATGGCCTCCGGCGTGTAGCGCACGTGGTGGTGCTCCTCGTAACGCTCCTGGAGCTCGCGCAGGATGATGACGGTGTCCTCCACGCTGGGCTCGCCGATCTGCACCGGCTGGAAGCGGCGCGCCAGGGCGGCGTCGTGCTCAAAGTGCTTACGGTACTCGTCGGCCGTCGTGGCGCCGATGACCTGGATGTCGCCGCGCGACAGGGGCGGCTTGAGGATGGAGGCCGCGTCAAGCGAGCCCTCCGCGGAGCCTGCACCGATGATGGTATGAATCTCGTCGATAAAGAGGATGTCCTCCTTGGAGTCCATCACCTCGGCCACCACGCGCTTGAGACGGTCCTCAAACTCGCCGCGGTACTTGGACCCTGCGACGAGAGCAGACACGTCCAGCGTCCAGATCTGCTTGCCGCGCAGGATGTCAGGGACGTTGCCCGTAGTGATGAGCTGAGCCAGGCCCTCGACAATGGCGGTCTTGCCCACACCGGGATCGCCCAGGATGAGCGGGTTGTTCTTCTGGCGGCGCGCCAGCACCTGCATGACGCGCTCGACCTCACGGTCACGACCAATGACGGGGTCAAGCTTGCCCTCGGATGCCAAGACCGTGAGGTTGCGCCCGTACTCCTTGAGCATGGACGCGTCGTCGCGCTGCCCACGCGGCGGCATGCCGGGCATGCCGCCCATGCGCACCTCCTGCGGACGCGGGCGCTGTTCCTCGGCAGGCGTGGCGTCTATGAGCTCGTTGACGGCATTGCGCACCGCGTCACCCGAGACGCCCATGCGCGTGAGCGCGTCCATGCCCACGCCGTTGCCCTCGCGGACAATGCCCAAGAGCAGGTGCTCCGTGGAGATGTAGTTCTGACCGTGCGTCATGGTCTCGCGGTAGGCGTCCTCCAGCACGCGCTTGGCGCGCGGCGTAAACGGGATGTGGCCGCCGGGCACGGGCTCGTCGTTGGTGTTGGTGAGCTCGTTGACGCAGGCACGGGTCTCGTCATAGGTGATATCGAGCTTGGCCAGCGCCTTGGCGGCGATGCCCTCGCCCTCCTTTATGAGCGCCAGCAGCAGGTGCTCGGTGCCCACATACATCTGGCCTAGGTCACGCGCCTCGGTCTGGGCGATGCTCATGACCTTGCGGGCTTTGTCGGTGAACTTCTCGAACATGAATGTCCTCTCGTCGCAAGTCCTAGTCGCGAGTGTACCCGACTTGTCTCCGAGCATACCTACGTGTCGTTCCTGTGATGCGGACGGGGCGTGACCCGCATCCAAGAGGAACGGCACGGCAGGCCTAGCGGCTCTTGACCCGCACGTGGATGAGCGTCGGCATGCCCCATGCTCTTGTCGCCTAGCTCGACCCTCTCCGCTGCGAGGCCTCGGATACCTTCATGAATGGCAGGTAGATGGCCATTGCAATCGCAATCTCGATGACCTGCCATACGGCGGCGCGCCAGTCACCGCCCGTGGCAAGAAACGCGCTCAACACGGGAGGTGTGGTCCAGTGCACCTGAACCACGCACGGCGCGATGAAGCCAGCACAGGTGAGGCCATAGGTTGCCGCAATCAGCAGGTCAGGGATGAGAACAAAGGGAATCATGAGCGGCAGGTTGAAGACGACGGGGTATCCATAGATGACCGGCTCGTTGACGCCAAAGATGGCCGGCAAAATAGAGAGCTTGGTGATCTCCCGGGAGGACTTGCTCTTGGAGAACAGGAAGGTGTCCAGCAGGAGGGCCAGCGTGCAGCCAGAGCCGCCGATAAGAGCAAAGGAGTTGATGATCTGCATGTTCATGTAATGGTCGGCTGGGATGGGCTGGCCGGAGGCGAACGTCGCCATGTTGTCGATGATCAACATGGTGAGGATTGGCTCGGCAAGGACGCCGGAGATGGTGGACTGGTGGATGCCCAGGCAGAACAGCAGGTTAGCGAAGGTGTAGATGACGACGACCGCCCAGGGACCGGTGTTCATGACACCCTTGAGGGGCGCGTCGATGCAGGCGGCAATGAGCGACAGGAAGTCGGTGCCAAAGCCCGCGAGGACGGCGGCGCCAAGACCAAAGACGGAGAGCGTGAGCAGCATCGGGATCATGACGTTGAAGGAGTCGGCGACCGCGGGCGGCACGCCCTCGCCAAGGTTGACCTTGAGCCTATCGATGCCAGAGAGCCTGATGAAGAGCGTGACGGCAAGCAAGCCGATGACGATCGCGCCAAAGAGGCCGTTGGCACCCGTGCTGGTCGTGGCAAAGGCGCCCGTCGCGTCAACACCGGTCAGCTCATACCCCTCGGGCATGCCCAGGTTGCCAGCAAGGCTGTCAATGGGATAGCTCATGGTGGCAGCGGTCTTGTCGGTGACGCTCGTCGCATGGACGGCGCTGCCGACGGTGGCGACGATGGTCTGCGGCATCATGACGACGAACGCAGAGATGCCGATGACCACGCAGGCGATCGCATTGTCAAAGCGCTTGTTGACCGCAAGGCAGTACCCCAGGACGCCCGCAAAGATGATGGCCGAGAAGTTGAGCGTGCCAAGGCCAATGGCGCTGCCCCAGAGCTGAGCCGAGGCGAGCGCGTCACCCGAAAGCACGAGCGGCATGACCACCTGGCTCACGAGCACCGCAAGGCCCGCCATGACGTAGAGGGGCGTGATGGTCGCGAACGCGTCGCGCAGAGACCTCATGTGGGTCTGGTTGCCGACCCTTGCCGAGACCTCGGCAAACTTGTCGAGAATCACCTGAACCTTACTGCTTGTTGCCATGCCCTGCCTACTTCTGGATGCCCGACAGGAGACGCTCCACGTGAGGCTGCTCGAGCGTGTCCACCGTGAAGTAGACGAAGTAGTCTCCCGAGACGATGCCGGCGACGGCGCAGTAGTGCTTGGTCCCGTTGACGTCAAGGGCAAACGACGTATACGGATAGTCAACGCCCTCAAGGGTGTAGGTTCCGGCCTGCGTGTCAGTCACGGTGGCCCCAGGTATGTTAGCCGCGTACTGGTCGGCAAACTTGCTGACAAGATCGGCTGGCACGGCTCCCTGGTTGCTGGTGCCCGCCAACTTGACGGCGCTCATGCGCGCGGAGTCGCCCTCGGACGTGACATAGGCAAACACAACGGGCTCGCCCTCGTCCAGGTGCTGGATGATGTTCTCCCCCTTGAGCTCAAATCCGTTCATCTGGTTGAGCTCTTCGGCCTCGGCAAACCTGACATTGAGGTCAGGCGGGAGGGTGTAGCCATACTTGAGCTCGTCATTCGTGTAGGTGTCGGGACTCGAGTTGGAGTCGGTGCCCACAGATGACGTGCTCGTTGACGTCGTCGTGGTGGTGGTTTCGCCGTTGCTGGTGGAAACGCTGGTGGTCGTCGTCGACGACGTGCTGCACGCGCCCAGCACGAGCGCCATGGACGTCGCTATGGCAAAGGCTGCGAGCTTCCCTGTCACCCTCATAAGGTCTCCCTTGCTCTCGGTCACACGGACTTCATACTCACCCTACCATCGGCGCGCTGCCAGCAAGGCAGGCGCTCGGCAGACAGACACAAAGAGAGGGCGAGAGGAGCGTAGGCTCTTCTCGCCCTGCGAGGGACAGCTATGAGCTTGTGAGACCGGGTTAGCCCAGGACCTTCTCGTAGAGGTCAATGAACTCGTTGGCCAGGATGCGAAAG
Organism: uncultured Atopobiaceae bacterium; assembly: GCA_905233865.1. GTDB lineage: Bacteria > Actinomycetota > Coriobacteriia > Coriobacteriales > Atopobiaceae > CAJOGH01. The sequence goes on along the minus strand of CAJOGH010000007.1, from coordinate 4,424 downwards.
CTCTCGGCCTGCATCAGCTGGTCCTCGGAGTGCACCAGAAGAAGCGGCACGTTGGTGCTTCCGACCCCAGCGGCATCCTGCTGCAGGAGTTCCAGGTGCACGCCATGTCCGTCCACGAAGATCTGGTCACCCTCCTGGACCTTGGCACGGGCCTCGTCAAACTCGCCCTTCTTGGCAAGGGCGATGGCCTCGATGAACAGGGACTTGGCTGCGCCCACGGAGGCGATGATCCTAAAGCAGCACTCCTCCATCGCGCCCATGTCGCCCGTGGTCTCGGTCTGAGTGTCAATCTCTGCCATGGTTTGGTCTCCTTGGTCTTAGGCTACGAGGGCGGCGCGGGCCTGCTCGATGATGCCCTTCGCGTTCATGCGGCCATAGTCCGCCATGGCGATGACGATGACGGGCTTGCCGCCAGCAAACTCCTCGGCCTCGGCCTTGGCGTAGGAAATCTGGGGCCCCAGCATGAGGATGTCAAAGTCGGCAACGGACTCAAGGGCCTTGTTGAGGGGCTTGGCCTCGATGACGGCCTCGAGGCCCGCGGCCTCAGCCTCGGCACGCATCTTTTGGACGAGGAGGCTCGTGGACATACCTGCGTTGCAGGCGAGCAGGATTTTCATGGTAGCTGTTCCTTTCTTGACGCTGTGGGGGTGGGGGGGGAAGGGGCGGGTGACCCGAAGGCCACCCGCCGGAAGGAGACTAGGCAGCCTTGGGCGTAGCCTCGGGCTTGCCGCCAAGGACGTGGACCTCGCCCTTGGGACCGTTGTCCGCGAGCTCCATCTGCTTCTTGGCAGCGCGCTCGGAGACCTTCATGAAGGGCAGGTAGATAGCCATGGCACCGGCGATCTCGACGACCTGCCACACGGCGGCGTGCCAGTCGCCACCGATAGCCAGAAGGGCGCTCAGCACGGGAGGCGTGGTCCAGGGCACCTGCACGACACAGGGAGCGATGACACCGGCGCAGGTGAGGCCATAGGTCGCGGCAATCAGCAGGTCGGGAACGAGAACGAACGGGACGATCAGGGGCAGGTTAAAGACGATGGGGTAACCGTAGATGACCGGCTCGTTGATGTTAAAGAGGCTGGGCAGCACGGCGAGCTTGGCGACCTCCTTGGAGGACTTGCTCTTGGAGAACAGGAAGGTGTCGAGCAG
>CAJOGH010000007.1:0-3121 GCA_905233865.1 uncultured Atopobiaceae bacterium | reverse complement strand
GACTGGTGGATGCCCAGGCAGAACAGCAGGTTAGCGAAGGTGTAGATGATGATGACGGCCCAGGGACCGGTGTTCATGACGCCCTTGAGCGGGGCGGCGATGCCCGTGGCGATGAGCGTCAGCAGGTCGGTGCCAAAGCCAGCGAGGACCGCGGCAACGAGACCAAAGACGGAGAGCGTGAGCAGCATCGGAATCATGACATTGAAGGAGTCGGCAACCGCGGGCGGCACGCCCTCGCCAAGGTTGATCTTGATCCTCTCCATGTTGGAGAGCTTGATGAAGAGCGTCACGGCAAGCAAGCCGATGATGATCGCACCAAAGAGGCCGTTGGCGCCCGTGTTGGTCGCGGCAAAGGCCCCCGTGGCGTCGACGCCGGTGAGCGCGTAGCCCTCGGGCATGCCGAGCGAGCCAGAGAAGCTGCTGACGGCAAAGCTCGCCGTAGCGGCGGTCTTGTCGGCGGCGTTGGTGGCGTAGACGACGTCACCCATGGTGGCGACGATGGTCTGCGGCATCATGATGACGAACGCGGAGATGCCGACGACGACGCAGGCAATGGCGTTCTCAAAGCGCTTGTTGACGGCAAAGCAGTAGCCAAGCACGCCGGCCAGGATGATGGCGGCAAAGTTGAGGGTGCCGAGGCTAACCCCACACTTGGGCGTTGGTAAGCATCTCGCCAGTGAGCACCAGCGGCATGACAACCTGGCTCACGAGCACAGCGAGGCCCGCCAGAATGTAGAGCGGCATGATCGTCGCGAACGCGTCGCGCAGCGTCCTCAGGTGAATCTGGTTACCGACCTTGGCCGACACCTCGGCAAACTTGTCGAGGAACGCCTGACCCTTACTTCCTTCTGCCATGTTGAATCCCCTTTCCGTACGTATATTAGGCAGACATCAAAACAAAGTCATCCGAAGAGCTCGGAATCTCGTGAGTGCTCGCGACGTGACGGAGCCACTCAGCGGACTTCTTGAGGTGACGGGTGTAGCTGTCAGAGAGATTGACCTCGACAAACCCGTAGCGGTTCTTGAACGCGTTGTTCCAGGACCAGTTGTCAATGACGGCCCAGTAGTGATAGCCGCGGCACTTGGCGCCGTCCTCGATTGCCTTGGCGATCCACGTGAGGTGCTGGCCCACGAAGTCGATGCGATAGTCGTCCTGAATGACGCCATCGGCGTCCTTGGAGGAATCCTCGCCCTCGATGCCAATGCCGTTCTCGGAGACGTACCACTCAAGGTCGGGGTAGTCGCGCTTCATGGTCATCGCAAAGTCGTAGATGCCCTTGGGGTAGATCTCCCAGCCACGGGACTCGTTCATGACCGCGTCGGGCCAGACGTACTCGTCGGCAAAGACGGGGCTACCAAACTCGTCGACGTCGGATGCGGGGGCCTGGACGCGGGCGGGGTGGTAGTAGTTGAAGCCCAGCCAGTCGACAAGGCCGCAAGCCAGGATCTCGTCATCGCCCGGGCGGACGGGAACGGTGATCCCACGCTCGGCAAGCGTATCCATGACGTCCTGGGGCAGCGTGCCCTTTGTCACGAGGTCGAGCCACCAACGGTTGTCAACGCCGTCGGTCATGCGAACGGCCTCGAGGTCGGCCTCGCTGGGGTTGTCCTTGGTATAGGGAGGAGTAAAGCAGTTGATGAGGCCGATCTTGGCATCGTCACGAACCGTGCCGGCAGCCTGGAGCTCGCGGAAGGCAGCGACGCCAAGGCAGTGGGCAAGGGAGATACCGTACTGGACGCGACGGGCCTCGGCATAGTCATGGTGGAACGGATACCAGCCACCGTTGGTGTAGCGGTTCTGGGGCTCAACGACAGGCTCGTTGAACGTGAACCAGTACTTAATCTCCTGGCCAAACTCCTCCAGGGCGGCACGGGCATAGTTTCCGTAGGCCTCGACGACCTCACGGTTGTCCCAACCGCCACGGCGGAACAGGTGGGTGGGCATATCAAAGTGATACAGGCACACGAAGGTCTCAAGACCCGCGGCCTTGGCGTCGGCAAACAGCTTGTGGTAGTACGCGGCGCCCTCGGGATTGAGGTGGCCGTCGGCATCCATGAGACGCGACCACTGGATAGAGGTGCGCCAGGACGTGAGCCCCAGGCTCGTGAGGATCTCAAAGTCCTCGTTGTGTCGGTCCGTGAAGTCGTTGCCGCCGTAGGAGCCCACGCGGTTGTGGAAGTCCTCGATCCTCTCGTTGGACCATGTATCCCAGAGGTTTGCGACCTTCCCGTAGCGCTGCCATGCACCCTCGGTCTGAGGGCCGGACATGGCCGCGCCAAAGAAGAAGTCACTGGGAAGCTTGGCAGTGTACAACACGATCTCCTTTCGTCTCTCATTCGCGAATCGACGGTTCTTGGTAGAAAGAACATGTCTTTTCGCTTTGCTTTCCATGTCCAAAAGGTACTCTACGTATATTCAATGGATAGTCAAGAGATATTTTTAGAAAATCGCTGAGCGGGATTAGAAGCGCTCCAAATGGGGGTTATTGTTACGTTGTTAGAAAGACAAGGAGAATGAATGCTGAAATACGAGACGGTTGCCGGCGACATACGTGACAAGATCCTGTCAGGGGACTATGCCCCAAATGACCAGCTGCCCACCACGCCCGAGCTGTGCGACCAATACCAGGTAAGCAAGATAACCATCAAGAAGGCCATGGACGAGCTGGTGCAGCAGGGCCTCATAGCTCGCCGGCGTGGCTCGGGCACCTACGTCAAGCGCGTCTCGGCCGTCGAGGCCGCCTCCCCCGCTGGGTGGGACATGTCCTCACAGATGTCGGGGTTTGTCGCCGAACACAAGGATTGCGAGGTCACCTCCATTGTCCATGAGTTCACGGTCATGAGAGTGGACGACGAGATCGCACAGCTGCTTGGCATGGAGGCAGACGAGTTTGCCTACTACATCTCTCGCACGCGCCTGGTCGACGGTACGCCCCTTGTCATCGAGTACACATACATGCCCATCAAGCTCGTACCCGACCTGCGCGAGCGCAACGTCCAGACGACCATCTACGGCTATCTTGAGGATGAGCTGGGCCTCAAGATCGGCAGCGCGCACCGCGTCCTGCGCGCGGTCCTCCCCACCAAGGAGGAGGCCGAATGGCTCGGCATCAAGACCACC
>CAJOGH010000006.1 GCA_905233865.1 uncultured Atopobiaceae bacterium | reverse complement strand
CACCATCGTGATGGTTGTTGTCGCGCGCAACTACCACTACCTGATCAACTGCTTCCCCGATGCCGGCGGCGCCTACACGTACGCCAAGGAGGTCTACGGTCACGACTCCGGCTTCATAACGTCATGGTTCCTAGTCCTCACCTACATGGCCGTCCTGTGGGCAAACGTGACCTCGCTGCCGCTGTTCGCCCGCTACTTCCTGGGTGACTTCTTCAAGGTGGGGTACCTCTACACGGTCTTTGGTTACGACGTGTACCTGGGCGAGGCGATGCTCTCGGTGGGGGCGCTTGTCGTCGTCGCGGCCATATGTGCGCGCTCGCGCAAGAACGTCGCGCGTGCGATGGTTGTCATGGCGATCCTGTTCACCATCGGCATCGTCGTTTGCTACGCGGTCTCAGCGTCGGGCTTTGCGTCCGGAGGCCGCACAATGGAGCCAAGCTTCCTGCCCTCCAAGCCGGAGCTGACGCAGATCCTCATTGTTGCGTGCACCTCTCCATGGGCGTTCATCGGCTTTGAGAACATCTCGCATTCGGCGGAGGAGTTCGCGTTCTCGCGCACGAAGGCCTTCCGCATCATGGTCGCAGCCATCATCACGGCCGCCGCGCTCTATGCCTTTGTCATCGTCATGTCGGTCATGGTGCACCCGCCTGAGTACGGCAGCTGGCTCGCGTACATCTCTGACCTTGCGTTCCTTGACGGCATCAAGGGCTTGCCGCCGTTCTACGTTGCCAATCACTTTATGGGCGAGACCGGCGTGAGGATCCTCATGGTGGCCCTCCTGTGCCTTGTGGGCACGAGCCTGGTTGGCAACACGGTTGCGCTCAGCAGGCTTTTCCACGCCCTGGGCAAGGATCGCATCATTCCTCGTGGGTTTGCCTCCATCAACCGACACAGCATTCCTGGCATGGCTATCTTCCTGGTCGTCGTGCTGTCGGTTGTCATGCCTTTCATGGGCCGCACGGCCATTGGCTGGATCGTGGACGTGACCACAATCGGCGCGACGATCGTCTATGCCTTTGTCTCGGCGTGTGCCCATAGGGTCGCCCGCGCGCGCGGTGACACGGTCGAGCGTGTCACGGGTATGCTGGGCATCCTGCTCATGTGCGGGATTGGCGCCAATTTGCTGCTGCCCGTCCTGTTCCAGTCTGACAGGCTTGCAAACGAGTCGTACTTCCTCTTTGCCGCGTGGGGCATCCTGGGCCTTATGTTCTTCCGCTTCCTGTTGGTACGCGACCGAGAGCACCGGTTTGGCCGTTCGGTCGTCGTGTGGATCGCCCTCCTTTCGCTCGTGATGTTCGTCTCGTTCGTGTGGATGAACCAGTCGCTCGCGCAGATTGAGAGCGACGCCATGGCGCAGGTCGTGTCCCACTACTCCGAACCGGTTGCGGCGATGCAAAAGGACTCCGGCTCCTTTGCCATGGAGCGCCTTGCGGCCATGAAGCAAGAGGGCACCACGACGGTCTTCGTGGCGGCGACGCTCTTTGCCCTTGCATCCATTATGTTGCTCTCCAACTTTGCCTACATGTCGAGCTGGGTGAAGGAGAGCGAGAAGGAACTCGACAAGACCAAGGTCTTCGTCTATCGCGACCCCCTCACGGGCCTTCCCAGCCTCACGCGCTTTGGCCAGCTGGCGCCCGCGCGCTGCCTGAGCATCGTGAAGGACGGTCACGAGGTCGTGGCCATCACGTTCAATCTGGTGGGCATGAGCGACTACCGCTCGCGTCACGGTCGAGAAGGAGCCAACCAGCTGTTGCGAGACTTTGCGGACGTCCTGCGAAAGAGGTTTGGCTCTGAGTCATGCGCGCGTCCGACCGACAACACGTTCTATGTGCTCACGCAGCGCGACGGCGTGGAGGAGGCGCTCGAGGGAGTCTTTGCCGACTTTGGGCTTGCCGAGGACGGCGGCGAGGCGTCGCTGCCTGTCCGCGCCGGCCTCTATGTCTGCGCAAGGGGAGAGGACGTCATGGGAGTGGGCTTTGACCGCGCCCAGGCCGCCTGCGACCTCGACCTGACCACATGGCAGTCCAGCTATGCGTGGTTCAAGGACACGATGAGCGACGAGGCCCGTCTGCGTCTCCATGTGCTGCGCAACGTGGACCAGGCCATTCGCGAGCGCTGGATCAGGCCCTACTACCAGGCCATCGTGAGCTCCACGACGGGCGTGGTCAAATGCGAGGAGGCGCTCGCGCGCTGGGTTGACCCCGAGCACGGGTTCCTGTCGCCGGGGCAGTTCATCCCCATCCTCGAGGAGGCAGGCGTCCTGCACAAGGTCGATATGCACATGATTGCCTGTGTCATTGAGGACATGGGGCAAAAGCTCGCCCGCGGCGTGGAGGTCGTGCCCGTGTCGATAAACGTGTCGCTGAGGGACCTTGGCCAAGTTGACGTGGCCAGTGAGGTCGTGCGTATGGTCGATGACAAGTTCATCGCGCACGATCTCATAAACATCGAGTTCACCGAGTCGGCGCTCAACGAGAGTCCCGAGCTCTTTAGCCAGCAGGTCAAGAAGCTGCGCGAGGAGGGCTTCAACGTCTGGATGGATGACTTTGGCTCGGGCTACTCGTCGCTCAATTCGCTCAAGGACTACGAGTTCGACCTCGTAAAGCTGGACATGGAGTTCATGCGCAACGAGCATATCGAGCGCACCTGGGATGTCATCTACGGCGTGGCACAGATCACCCAGCGCCTGGGAATGAAGCTCCTTGCCGAGGGCGTCGAGTCCGAGCTGCAGGCGCGTCGACTTAAGGACGTTGGCTGTGACTTGCTCCAGGGCTACTACTTTGCCAAGCCCGAGTCGCTCGACGACATCATCGAGCACACCAAGGACGGCACCGGCCTTCCCCGCACCGAGGCCTAGCACCCCCACGCATAAGAAGAGGGCGAGAAGAGCTTGGCTCTTCTCGCCCCTTGATGCTAGGAAGGCGTGTGTACGCGCCTCTTAGAAGTCAATCTCCGTGTCGTAGTAGCACGCGGAGAGGACGGCCTCCATCTGCTCCTGGCTGGGCTGGATGGGGTTGGCACCGGTGCAGGCGTCGCCGATGGCGTTGGTGGCGATGGTAGCCTTGCGCTCCTCGAAGACCTCGACGGGCACGAAGCCGGCGTCGGCAGGGTAGGAGTCGGCACCGTAGTGCTGGATGCAGTGGGGGATGTTGAGCTGGTCGTTGAGGCTGCGGAGCAGGTCGATGAGCGCACGGGTCTTGGCGCGGTCGTCAGCGCCGGAAAGGCCAAAGGCATCAGCGAGCTCGGCGTAGCGCTTGAGCGCGACAGGATCGTTGGCGTTGAACGCGATGACCTTGGGCAGGTACATGGCGTTGGCGGCACCGTGGATGATGTGGGCGCCGTCGCCGTAGTCGATGAAGGCAGCGCCGGTCTTGTGGGCCAGCGAGTGGACGATGCCAAGCAGGCCGCTGGAGAACGCGATGCCGGCCATGCACTGGGCGTCGTGCATGGTGGCGCGGGCGTCCATGTCGCCGTTGTAGGAGGCGACGATGTTGTCCTTGATCATGATGGCGGCAGCGCGGGCCATGGCGTCGGTGTAGCAGCTGCGCGCGGTGGAGACCCAGGCCTCAATGCAGTGGGTGAGGGCGTCCATACCGGTGTGGGCCACGAGCTTCTGGGGCAGGGTCTTGACGAGGTCGGAGTCGACGATGGCCACATCAGGCGTGATCTCAAAGTCGGCGATGGGGTACTTGATGCCCTTGTCGTAGTCCGTGATGATGGAGAACGCGGTGACCTCGGTGCCGGTGCCAGAGGTGGTCGTGACGGCGCAGAAGTTGGCCTTGTGGCGTAGCTCGGGGATGCCAAAGACCTTGCACATGTCCTCGAAGGTGCAGTCGGGGTACTCGTACTTGATCCACATGGCCTTGGCCGCGTCGATGGGGCTGCCGCCGCCGATGGCGACGATCCAGTCGGGCTCAAAGTCGAGCATGACCTTGGCGCCGTTCATGACCGTGACGACGGAGGGATCGGGCTCGATGCCCTCGATGAGCTTGGTCTCAAAGCCAGCCTCGTGGAGGTAGGCCTCGGCGCGCTCCAGGGTGCCGCTCCTCTTTACGCTCTGGCCGCCGATGCAGATGACGGCGCGCTTGCCCTTGAGGTTCTTGAGGTTCTCAAGCGCCCCAGGCCCAAAGTAGATGTCGCGAGGATTGGTAAAGCGTCCCATACGTTCTCCTTCTTTCTTACTCTGTTTGCGGGCCCTGTGCCCGCGGCTCCCAAGTCGCGATGGTACGCGCGTGGGCGGGGGAGGGGCAATGGTTACTCGTTTTAGCGTAGCCAAATTGTCGGCAAGCGTGAGACGCCGCAGGTATGAGGCAGGTATAAGGGACAACTTCGTGTCGGGTTCTTGCCCGCGCGCGGCGCATCGGCTGGTAAAATTCGGCTAAAGACCGCCTGACACCAGGAGGCTGTTGACCATGGCGTCTCTGCCCGACTTTCTAGCCGAGCTCACGACCAACGTGCCCCTGCTTATAGCAATGGTCCTTGTGGTAATGACCATCTTTATCAACGGGGCCACCGATGCGGCCAACGCCATCGCTGAGGCGGTTGGCACACGCTCCATCTCGTTTAGGGGTGCGGTCATCCTTGGCGTCATCTGCAACTTCCTGGGCCTCGTGATCTCGTCGCTCGTCACCACCGCGGTCGCGGCGACCGTTAGCGGCATGGTCGACTTTGGCGGCGACTCCCGCGCGGCGCTCGTGGGCCTTTCGGCGGCCATGGTGTCCATCGTGGTGTGGGGAGGCGTGGCCTGGCTCTTTGGCATCCCCACCAGCGAAAGCCACGCGCTCATTGCGGGGCTTTCCGGTGCGGCCATCGCGGTCAATGGGAGCCTTGCCGGCATCAACGGCGCGGAGTGGATAAAGGTCGTCTTCGGCTTGTTCTTCTCGACCGCCTTTGGATTTGCCCTGGGCTTCGTGCTCACGAAGCTCATCCGCGAGGTCTTTGCGTTCGCACCGTTCGGACGCATGAATCGCGTGTTCTCGCACCTGCAGGTGGTGGGCGCCGGCTTTGGCGCGTTTATGCACGGCGCGCAGGACGGGCAGAAGTTCATGTCCATCGCCATGCTGGCCGTCACGCTTGCCACGGGCTACACCATGGCGCCGGGGGACCGCTACCCCATGTGGCTCATGGTGGGGTGCGCGCTCATGATGTCCATAGGCACGGCGGTGGGCGGCAAGCGCATCGTCAAGACCGTGGGCACCGGCATCGCCAACATCCACAAGTACCAGGGCGCGGCGGCGTCGCTGTCCTCGGGCGTGAGCCTGCTTGCCTCCACCTTCTGGGGCCTGCCCGTTTCCACGACGCACACCAAGACGGCCTCCATCATGGGAGCCGGCGCCGCCAGCAACGTCAAGCACGTGAACTGGCAGGTGGCCAAGGACATGGCGCTCACCTGGGTCCTCACCTTCCCGGGCTGTGGCGTCATCGGCTTTGTGCTGGCAAAGGTGTTCATGTTGGTCATGTAGACAAGAGTCTACAAATGAAAGAACTCCCCCGCCTGTGAGCAGACGGGGGAGCATCGGTCGTGCCTGTGGTTCGCGCTAGCCTGCGGAAAGCGCGTTCCAGCCCACGCCCTCGGCCTTCCAGCCCAGGCTCGCGAGGGTGTCGTTCTCGTTCTTGGACGTCGTGAAGTTGTGCGCGCCCGTCACGGCGTTGGGGTTGTACTGGCGGTAGACCGGCACGTCTCCGCCGGAGAGCCAGCCCGTCCCCTCGTCGGTCCAGCCGAGCTTCACGAGCTCAGCGCGCTCGTTGGCGTCGGTCGTGTAGTGGTGGTCACCTGCGTATGCGTTGTACAGGCGGTAGACCGGCTTGCCGTCGGTGGTGGGCGCAACCCAGCCAGTGCCCTCGGCGGTCCAGCCCACGGACACGAGGTGGTCGCGCTCGCCGGCGTTGTCGGTGTAGAAGTGCTCGCCGCTGTTGGGGTTGTACAGGCGGAAGATTGCTTTGCCCTCGTCGACAGGATCAGGCTCGCCGGGGGTGGCGTAGACCTTGATCGAGAAGTTGTCGACCTCGGTGCCCTCCAAGTTCTCGGCGGCGAGATAGTCCTTCCAATCGGTCCACTTGTTGTTCGTGTAGACGTAGCTCTCGCCCTTGTTCACCACGGCAACGCAGGTGTTTGTCGCAGTTTCCGAGGGAGAGGTGTTGGCGCTTGCCTCGTACACGCGCTTGCCGTCGGGCTCGACCTTGGACGCGGTTGAGACGACCGCAATGCGCTGGCCGGCCTTGACGTCGATGGGGTTGTCGAGGTCGACGCGGTGGAAGCCGGAGTACTCGAAGTTCGACGACGTGCGTGCGAGAAGCTCGCCGTCGGTGGGTTCGGTCGCATCGTCATCGAGGGCGTAGAGGGCCATCGTGACGCGCATGTTCTCCTCGCCTGTCTGCGTGGAGACGCTGCGGACGACAACGTTTTCCTCGGGCTTGAACACGTTGGCGGAGCTCGTAACATCCTCAGAGTTGCCGACCCTGTGGAAGTCGGACTGCAGGGGCATGTAGTCGTACTGCATAGTCTGGAATGCGCCCTGACCCGCGAGGTTCGTGCTGAACTCCACGGTCTCGCCCAGGTAGATGCCGCGATCGTAGTAAGAGAGGTAGAAGTATCCAGTTCCCTTGCCCTCTTCGTCGTTTATGCCGTACTTCTTGTGGCTCACAACATTGCCAAGGTCGTCTTTCTCGCAGTCGGTCTCGGAGCCCCAGCTGTTCTTGACGATCCAGGCGCCCTTCGCGGGTGGCTTGGCGCCAGAGGCACTTATGAACTCGTCCACTTTGTAGTCGTCGTCCCAGCCCACGACGCAGACGCCGTGGTTGAGGGGCAGCCTTTCGGGTACGTACTGGTTGTACATGGTGCCCTTTTCGCCGCTGCTGGTGTACTTGCCCTGGTCGGCGTGATAGGTGAGCATGATGCCGCGGCCGTTGAGCAGTTCCTGCTTCATACTGCGGATGGTGTCCTGGTTAGGGCTGGTTTCCTCGCCCAAGTAGTAGTCCGGGAGGTAGTTGCCGTTCTTGAGCACGTAGCCGCCGGTGAGCAGGCGAGTGTTCCTACCCATTCCGTCGGTCTCGGGAAGGCTCCAGTCGTCCTGGTCGCTGTAGGTCATGTTTTCCCTAGAGTTAGTTTCGACCTGACCCTTGAGGGATGCGTACGCGGCGTCCTTGTTGCCTCCGGTATAGGCATCAGCGTAATCCTGGAGGAACTGGTCGTACGACTTGTGGGCTTGGGTTGCAGCTTCCTCGATAGCCCTGTGGACAGTGCCATCGGGGTCGTCGTTGTAGTCATCGAGTGTGGTGCGGGCATTCTTACCGCGGTACGGGAAGGCCGACTCGGGCAGGGGGCCTACGCCTTGGGCGTACAGCGTGGTCATGAGGATGCTGCTGCCGCCGTTGTTGAAGGCGGCATTGATGTCGTTGCTCTTGAGGTGGATGCCCTCGCCAGCCTGTGCGGGGTCGTCCGCTTCCGTGACAGGATGCAGGGAGAACCAGACGAGATGACTTTCCGAGAGGTTGAGGGGGCTGCCCTTGGCGACGGTGTCCGCGTAGGTCATGCCCGCACTCGAGAGGATCGAGCTTTCAGCGGCCGCACTGCCACCGAACGACCAACAGGACTGGAACGGGCTCTGCTGCTTGACCGGGGTGACAAGACCATCGTTCCTCAGGTCATAGGTGCTCGGGAGGGTTGCCTGCGCCTTGAGCTCGGTTGGCTCAGAGCCACCGGCGTCCTGGGCCCATTCGGGCACGCCCGGCAAAAGCGAGGCGTCTGCGGAGGCCATCGCGGGCACGAGCGAGACGGCAAGTGCCGCTCCCATCAGGCCCACGAGCGGCGCATACCGCATCCTCTTCCACTTACTTCCCATACGCGTGCTCCTTTCTATTGTTCGGATGTGGCGTCGCGCCCGAAATTATTGACACCTTCTTAATTATATCTGTACGGCACCTTAGTCCCTGCTATATCGGCAAGCGGCATGAGTTGCGGGGAGGCATCATAGTGGCAATACAATGGGTGCCACGGAGCATGTAGGCTATCCTTTGGACGACCGTCATATTTGCATTAGATTGACCAGGGGGCACCATGATTACTCTCGAACACGTGTCAAAGACCTATGCCGGCAAGGAGGTCAAGGCAGTCGACGACCTCACATGGACCGTCGAGGACGGCAAGATAACGGGGTTCTTTGGTCCCAACGGCGCGGGCAAGTCCACGACACTCAAGATGATCTGCGGCGTCTGCTCTATCGACGAGGGAACGATCTCGCTCAACGGCCATGACATCGTCGAGGACTCCATCGAGGCCAAGCGGCAGTTTGGTTACGTCCCCGATGACCCTGACCGCTTCTTGCGCCTCACGGGCATCGAGTACCTGACCTTCATGGCCGATGTCTATGGCACGCCTGCGGACAGCCGCGCCCCGTTCATCAAGGAGTATGGCGAGCGCTTTGACATCTATGACGCGCTCTCCAGTCGCATCTCCGACTACTCCCATGGCATGAGGCAGAAGATTCACGTCATGGGTGCTCTTATCCACAACCCGAGCGTCTGGATCTTGGACGAGCCGATGACGGGCCTGGATCCCAAGGGTGCCTACGAGCTCAAGGAGATGATGCGCGAGCACGCGGCGCGCGGCAACTCCGTGCTCTTTAGCACGCACGTCCTGGAGACCGCCGACAAGCTCTGCGACAGCGTGTGCATCGTGGCGCACGGCCGCAAGCTCTTTGATGGCACGCTCGATGCCCTCAAGCAGGCGCACCCCAGCATGAGCCTGGAGCAGATCTTCCTGGAGATGACCAAGGATGAATAGCACACTTTTGCTCACAAGGTTGCAGGTTCAGGAGCTGCTGGGGTCTGTTACCTCCAAGGTCGAGAAGCGCACGGGCAGCGAGGGCGCCCTGGCTGGCACAATCTTGATCGGCCTCATGATCATCGGGGCAGCCGGCTGGCTGGGATACGCGGCCTACGGCGCCACGGGTGGGTCCATGTCATCCCGTGTCATGTACGACATGATCCTTTTGGCGGTCGGCGCCGCCACGTTCCTGTTCTCGCTGCCGACGGTGCTGAGCTCGTTCTTTGGGGAGTCGGACATCTATGACCTCCTGCCGCTTCCCGTGTCGTCGTTCTCCATCGTGTTCTCCAAGGCGCTCAGCGCGCTGGTTGCCTCCTACATGTGGACGGCGCTCTTTGCCATGGGGCCGCTCGCGGGTTGGGGCATTGCCGCGGGCGAGGGCCTGAGCTATTGGGTGACCTATGTGGCGGTAATCCTGCTTGCCCCGCTGATGCCCGTGGCGTACTCGGGCACGATATCCATCGTGGTGGCGAGCGCGTTCAAGCGTCTGCGCCGCAAGGACACGATCACGACTATCACCACGGTGCTGGTGCTTGCGGGGTCGCTCGCGGGCTTTGCCTTGTCCAGGGTGATATCCAACTCCGGCGGTCTGGCCGAGGCCTTTGGTTCCATGGCTGACACGATGGGCACGGTGGTCATGGCGTTCCCCGCCTATGGCTTTGCCGTCTATGGGCTGCAGTACCCCGACCCGCTGAGCGTCGTCATGTTCGTGGTCATCTCGGTCGGCTCGTTCTTGGTGTTCGTGCTCGTGGCGCGCTTGCTGTACCTGCGCGTCATTACTTCGCTCACGGCAGGCGGCGCGCCCGCCAAGGCCTACGAGGGCGAGGTGCGGGCGAGCTCGACGTCGTTTGGTGCGCTGGTCGGCGTTGAGGTGAAGAAGATAGTTCGCAACTCGCCGGTCCTCTTGAATTACGTTGCGTATCCTATTCTTGTCGCCCCGGCGATCATGGTCTTTGGCATCTTTAACGGCGGTCTGGGCAGCGGCTTGCTGTCTAACCGTGACGCGATGGGGATAATCGGCGTGATCATCTACATGCTCCTCATGTTCTTCCTCGTGGTGAGCTGCTGCGCCAACAGGACGTCTGTCACGGCCATCTCGCGCGATGGCAGCAACTGGTCCCATGTCAAGTACCTTCCCGTTCCGCTTGAGACGCAGATCTTGGCCAAGACGGTTCCCGCCGCGGCCATCAATGCGCTCATCACGGTGGTCATCATGGGGGTCGCGGGCGGCTACGTTGCCGTCGTGGGAGGGGTCGGGCCCGTCGTGCCCATCGCGTCGGCGGTTATAGGCCTTGCAGTCTCCTGGCTCATGGCATGCGTGGGCATCTGGTATGACGCGCGCTCGCCGCGCGTTGACTGGGGGGATGACTCGAGCGTGAACACGAAGGCGCTCAGGGGCGGCGGGGGAGACCTCAGGTGCCTGGGCGTCGGCCTGCTGCTCATGATGACCATGGCCTTGGGCCTGCCATTCCTGGGTCTCGGGACCACGCTAGGGCTTGCCGTGGCCGCTGCTGTTGACGTGCTCGTAGCCTTCCTGTTGGGGCGCAGGCTCATCGCCTCTGCGGCACGGAGACTGGCAGCGTTTGAGTAGGGGCGCCTGCCACTAGGCGAACGTGTCGTTGCAAATGTGGCGAAACTGTGATGAAATGTGTATATCAGCACGTCAGGTACTGTGTAGGCTACATAAGGAGGGCCTCATGGAGCGTAGCGGAAGTCAGAAGGCACTACTGGTTATCTCGATCATAGGCATCATCGGAGCAGTTCTTGGCATCATTGTTGGCGCCCTGGTGATTGCGGGTGGCGGGCTCATCGGAGCAGTCCCGCAGTCGCAGGTCGACGCCGATACGGCGGCGAGTCTTGCCGAGGCGGGCATCACGACCGGTCAGGCGGGTGCGCTTGTGGGCATCGTTGGTGGCCTCGCCCTGTTCGCCTCCATTCTTGAGCTTATCATCTCTATCCTTGGCGTCCGTGCCGCCAACGACAACCAGAAGATCAAGCCGGTCTGGATCCTTTCCATCATCTCCGTCGTCTTTGGCGTCATCAATATCATCTCTGCGATTGTCCAGGGCACCTTTGGTGGCCAGGCACCCAGCCTGATCATCGGCATCGCGTGGTCGCTCGTCGTGCTGTGGATTGCCAACAACATCAAGCAGGAGGCTGGCCTGTAAGGTCTGTCCTACGCAAGTTCGAGGGGGGCGCGGTTGTTTGGCCGCGCCCCTCTTTTGTGCCGCTTCGTTGAGGGAACGGCGCTGCATCGGCGTGTGCTGGTGACACCGCCTGCCAGATTGGGCATGGCCGCGCGTTGTCGAACGGGTATTCTACTAATTAATATCGGCCACACGGCTCGCCATCCCGCACCTGTTTGCAGCGCAGCCGTCAGGTCATGACGCAATTGCCGCGCGTACGCGCAGCTAGACAAAGGAGGAAAGCATGGAGCGTAGTGGAAGTCAGAAGGCGCTGCTGGTCATTTCGATCATCAGCATCATCTTTGCCGTCCTTGGAATCATTCTGGGACTTATGGCCCTTGCCGGCGGCGGTTTGTTGGGGGCTGTGAATCCCGCTGACCTGGATGCGAGCACCGCGGCCAGCCTTGAGAACAGCGGCCTTTCCATGCCCATGATCGGCGCCCTTGCCGGCATCTTTGGCGGGGCTATCCTGGTTGGCTCCATCATCGAGCTCATCTGCGGCATCCTTGGTGTTCGCGCGGCCAATGACAACCAGAAGATCATGCCCGTGTGGGTCCTGGCCATCATCGAGCTCGTCTTTGCCGTCGCAGGCGTGGTGGCCGCCGTTGCCAACGGCGTGTTCTCCCAGTCCGCGGCTAGCCTGCTGTGCAGCGTTGCCTTCGCGGTCGTTTACCTCTGGATCGCCAACAACGTCAAGAAGGAGGCCGGCCGATAAGGCTTGGCTCTAGCTCTTACGCGCGAGGGGCGCGGCGGGTAACCGCCGCGCCCCTCGTCGTTTGACTCGCAGGCGTGTGCTCTTGTCGGCCTGGGCCTAGCCTCGGACGACGCGCGCCACCTCGGCGGCCACGACCTCCGCGACGCTCTTGTCCAGGGCGGAGGGGATTATGTAGTCGGGGGCGAGCTGGTCGTCGGAGACCAGGCTGGCGATGGCGCGGGCGGCACCGATCTCCATTTCCTCCGTGATCTGGGGCGCGCGGCTCGCCAGGGCGCCCTTGAAGATGCCGGGGAACACGAGCACGTTGTTGATCTGGTTGGGGAAGTCCGAGCGGCCTGTCGCCACGACGCGCGCGCCGCCGGCCTTTGCCTCGTCGGGCATGATCTCGGGCGTGGGGTTGGCCATGGCAAAGACGATGCCGTCGTTCATCGTGGCGACCATCTCGCGCGTGACCAGGCCCGGCTGCGAGACGCCTAGGAAGACGTCGGCGCCCACGAGCATCTGGGCTAGCGTGCCGCTCTCGCGGTCGGCGTTGGTAAAGGTGGCGACCTCGGCCTTGGCGTCGTTGAGTCCGGGGCGGCCCTGGTAGATGGCGCCCTGGCGGTCGCAGAGGATGATGTTGCCAAAGCCCATGTGGTCAAGGAGGGTGGCGATGGCGATGCCCGCGGCACCGGCGCCGCTCATGACGATGCGCAGCTTGCCCATCTCCTTGCCGGTCAGCTTGACGGCGTTGAGCAGGCCGGCCGCGCACACGATGGCGGTACCGTGCTGGTCATCGTGGAACACGGGGACGTCGCAGATCTCCTTGAGGCGGCGCTCGATCTCAAAGCAGCGCGGGGCGGCGATGTCCTCGAGGTTGATGCCGCCGAAGCTCTTGGAGATCAGGTAGACCGTGCGGACGAACTCGTCCACGTCGTGGGTGTCCACGCACAGCGGGAAGGCGTCGACGTCGCCGAACTCCTTGAACAGGAGGCACTTGCCCTCCATGACGGGCATGCCGGCGGCAGGTCCTATGTCGCCCAGGCCCAGGACGGCGGTGCCGTCGGTGATGACGGCCACGAGGTTGTTGCGGCGCGTGAGCTCCCAGGACTTCTGGTAGTCGTCCTGGATCTGGCGGCAGGGCTCGGCTACGCCGGGGGTGTAGAGCAGGGCGAGGTCATCGGCCGTGTTTGCCTCCGCGCGGCTGATCACCTCGATCTTGCCGTTGAGCTCCTCGTGGAGCTTGAGGCTGCGTGCGCTGGTGTCGTCCATGTGCTAGATCATCTCCTCTGGCTTGAACGCGGCATCAAAGGCCGCGGCGTCCATGTATCCAAGGGCGAGGCAGGCCTCGCGCAGGGTGCATCCCTCGTCGTGCGCCTTGTGCGCCACGGCTGCGGCGCGCTCGTAGCCAATGTGCGGGCTCAGGCAGGTGACGAGCATGAGCGAGGTGTGCAGGTTGTGCGCCATGACGTCGCGCTTGGGGCGGATGCCCGAGGCGCAGCGCGCGTCAAAGGAGCGCATGGCGTCGGCAAGCAGGTTGGCCGACTGCAGGAAGTTGTAGGCAATCACGGGCATGAAGACGTTGAGCTCAAAGTTGCCCTGGCTCGCGGCGACGCCGATGGTGGTGTGGTTGCCCATGACCTGGACGGCCACCATGGTGAGCGCCTCGCACTGCGTGGGGTTGACTTTGCCGGGCATGATGGAGCTGCCGGGCTCGTTGGCGGGAATCTCGATCTCGCCCAGGCCCAGGCGCGGCCCGCTTGCGAGCCAGCGGACGTCATTGGCTATCTTCATGAGGTTGGAGGCCAGGGCATTCAGGGCCCCGTGGGCAAAGACGAGCGCGTCCTTGGACGTGAGCGCGTGGAACTTGTTGGGCGCGGTCACAAAGGGTTCGCCCGTGAGACGTGCGATGTGAGCCGCCGCCGCCTCGGCAAAGCCCTGCGGCGCGTTGAGGCCGGTGCCCACGGCGGTGCCGCCTAAGGCGAGCTGGCACAGGCCGGGCAGCGATGCCTCTATCTGGGCGACGGACGTCTCCAGCATCGTGCGCCAGCCGCTGACCTCCTGGGCAAACGACAGGGGCACGGCGTCCTGCAGGTGCGTGCGCCCGCACTTGATGGCGTCGGAGCTCGCGCGCTCGATGCCGGCGAAGGTCTGCGTCAGGGCGTTGGCCGCGGGTATGACCTGCGTGCGCAGTGCGGAAACGGCGGCGATGTGCATGGCGGTGGGGAAGGTGTCGTTGGACGACTGCGACATGTTCACATGGTCGTTGGGGTGGCACAGGTCCTCGCCGAGTATCTGGTTGGCGCGGCGGGCCAGCACCTCGTTGACGTTCATGTTGCTCTGCGTGCCCGAGCCGGTCTGCCACACCACGAGCGGGAAGTTGCCGTCCAGCTCGTGCGCGAGCATCTCGTCGGCGGCCTGCGCGATGGCGTCGCAGCGACGTTCGTCCAGGCAGCCAAGCTCGCGGTTGGCCAGCGCGGCGCCCTTCTTGAGCGTGGCAAACGCGTCCAGGATTTCCGTTGGCATGGTCTGGTTGCCAATGGGAAAGTTCTCAAGCGATCGCTGCGTCTGGGCGCCCCAGAGCGCGTCGGCGGGAACCCGCATCTCTCCCATGGTGTCGCTCTCGATGCGGTAGTCCATGCGGTTCCTTTCCTCTGTGACGCAACGCTCACTATTGTATCGGTTGCCATCTCCCGTAGGTTTCCTACAAGGAACGGCTTTGGGTGCGATGCGTTTGTCACGAACATACACTTTGGTGGTTCTTGTCGACAAAAGCCCAGTTGGCAAGCAAGATGGTACGAATAGTTATGCCAAAGTGTATGGTCGCGCCTTCTGCCCCCGTCCTTCTGTCACGCGAAGCCCATGGCGATAAGAGCCTCGGGGGCGCCGCGTTGACTTCTACCTGCACAGTGTGCACGTCGTACAAGGAAATCGGCCGTGGGACCTGCACAGTGTGCACGTCGTACAAGGAAATCGGCCGTGGGACCTGCACAGTGTTCACGCCTCACAAGGGAATCGGCTGTGGGACCTGCACAGTGTGCACGCCTCACAAGGAAATCGGCTGTGGAACCTGCACAGTGTGCACGGTTGGGCGGGGCGCGGGCGCTGGAGAGGGGTCGGCGCGCCGGCTCTTGCTAGCCGCCGATGCTTCCTGAAGGAAATCGCTTTACCGCTTGCCAGTTTGGGCACAAATGTGCCATCAGGAACGAGTATCCTATTGAATGTGTGCGACGCAGCATGGCTGGGTTGGGCGGAAGGACTTGATGAGGCTCTTCTTGGCCGCCGCAACGTCGCTCTCACCTGCTTTTGGTTGGAAGCTCGCATGAGCGGGCTAGTAGCAAGTTAGGAGAGGGTATGGCGCGAAAGTTCAAGTCCATGGACGGCAACAATGCCGCCGCGTACGTCAGCTATG
The DNA here is from genome assembly GCA_905233865.1 of uncultured Atopobiaceae bacterium. Classification (GTDB taxonomy): domain Bacteria; phylum Actinomycetota; class Coriobacteriia; order Coriobacteriales; family Atopobiaceae; genus CAJOGH01. Next base: position 6,492 of record CAJOGH010000006.1, on the reverse strand, counting down.
CGTTCACGGAGGTGGCGGGCATCTACCCGATCACGCCGTCGAGCCCCATGGCCGACTATGTCGACCAGTGGGCTGCCAAGGGTATGAAGAACATCTTTGGCACCACGGTCAAGGTCATCGAGATGGAGTCCGAGGCCGGCGCTGCCGGTGCGGTTCACGGTTCGCTTGGCGCGGGTGCGCTGACCACCACCTACACCGCCTCGCAGGGCCTCCTGCTCATGATCCCCAACATGTACAAGATTGCCGGCGAGCAGCTACCCGGCGTGTTCCATGTGAGCGCGCGTACCGTGGCCAGCCACGCCCTCAACATCTTTGGTGACCACTCCGACGTCATGGCCTGCCGCCAGACCGGCTTTGCCATGCTCGCCGAGGGCAACGTCCAGGAGGTCATGGACCTCTCGCCCGTCGCCCACCTGGCCGCGCTGACCGGTCACACGCCGTTCATCAACTTCTTTGACGGCTTCCGCACCAGCCACGAGATCCAGAAGGTCGCCGTGTGGGACTACGCCGACCTCGCCGACATGTGCGACATGGAGGCCGTCCAGGCGTTCCGCGACCACGCGCTCAACCCCGAGCACCCCTCGGCGCGCGGCAGCCACGAGAACGGCGACATCTTCTTCCAGCACCGTGAGGCCTGCAACTCCACCTACGACGGGCTGCCCGAGGTCGTCGAGTCCTACATGGACAAGATCAACGCCAAGCTGGGCACCGACTACAAGCTGTTCAACTACTACGGTGCCGAGGACGCCGACCGCGTGGTCGTGTGCATGGGCTCCTTCTGCGACACGCTCGAGGAGGTCATCGACTACCTCAACGCCCATGGCGAGAAGGTCGGCCTCGTGAAGGTCCGCCTCTTTAGGCCCTTCTCGATCAAGCACTTCGTCGACGTCCTGCCCGCGACCGTCAAGAAGGTCGCCGTGCTCGACCGCACCAAGGAGCCCGGCTCCATCGGCGAGCCCCTGTACCAGGACGTCGTCAGCGCCCTCTTTGAGGCTGGCCGCTCCGACATCACCGTCATCGGTGGCCGCTACGGCCTTGGCTCCAAGGACACCACGCCCGCGGACGCCTTTGCCGTCTACACCGAGCTTGCCAGCGACTCCCCGCGCCGCGAGTTCACCCTGGGCATCGTCGACGACGTCACGGGTCTGTCCCTGCCCCGCATGGAGGACGTGCCCTCCACCGCCGCGCCCGGCACCATCGAGTGCAAGTTCTGGGGTCTGGGCGGCGACGGCACCGTTGGCGCCAACAAGAACTCGATCAAGATCATCGGCGACAACACGAACAAGTACGTCCAGGCATACTTCCAGTACGACTCCAAGAAGACCGGCGGCGTGACCATCAGCCACCTGCGCTTTGGTGACTCGCCCATCCGCTCGCCCTACTACGTCACCAAGGCGGACTTCGTGGCCTGCCACAACCCCTCCTACGTGACCAAGGGCTTCAAGATGGTCCAGGACGTCAAGCCCGGCGGCACCTTCCTGATCAACTGCCAGTGGGACATGGCCGAGCTTGAGCGTCACCTCAACGCCGAGTCCAAGCGCTACATTGCCAAGAACGACATCCAGCTCTACCTCATCAACGCCATTGACCTGGCCGTCGAGGTGGGCATGGGCAAGCGCACCAACACGATCCTGCAGTCCGCCTTCTTCGCGCTGGCCAAGGTGCTCCCCGCCGAGGAGGCCATTCAGCACATGAAGGACGCGGCCACCAAGTCCTACCTCAAGAAGGGCCAGGCCATCGTCGACGCCAACCACCGCGCCATCGACGCCGGCGCCACCGCCTTCTCCAAGGTCGAGGTGCCCGCCTCTTGGGCCGACGCCACCGACGAGAGCGACGTCCTGTCCATCGAGGGTCGCGAGGCCATCGTCGCTCAGGTGAAGGAGCTCCTTGGTCCCATCAACCTCATGGACGGCGACTCCCTGCCCGTCTCGGCCTTTGCCAAGAACGCCGACGGCCAGTGGGAGCTTGGCGCCTCTGCCTACGAGAAGCGCGGCACCGCGGTCATGGTTCCCCACTGGGACGAGACCAAGTGCATCCAGTGCAACAACTGCGCCTACGTGTGCCCCCACGCCACCATCCGCCCGTTTGGCCTGACGGCCGACGAGGCCGCCGCGGCGCCCGAGGCCATGCGCTCCATCGACCTCATGCCGGCCAAGAAGTTCCCCGGCATGAAGTTCACCCTGGCCATCTCGCCGCTTGACTGCATGGGCTGCACCGTCTGCGTGGGCGCCTGCCCCAAGGAGGCCCTCTCCATGGTGCCCGCCGCTGATGAGATGGATCAGCAGGAGGTCTTTGACTACGCCGTCGCCAACGTCACCTACAAGGAGGAGCTGGCCACCAACAACGTCAAGGGTTCCCAGTTCAGGCAGCCCCTGCTGGAGTTCTCCGGCTCCTGCGCCGGCTGCGCCGAGACCGCCTACGCGCGCCTCGTGACCCAGCTCTTTGGCGACCGCATGTTCATCTCCAACGCCACCGGCTGCTCCTCCATCTGGGGCAACCCCGCGGCCACCGCGCCCTACACGGTCAACGCCGAGGGCCACGGCCCCGCGTGGAACAACTCGCTCTTTGAGGACAACGCGGAGCACGGCCTGGGCATGTACCTGGGCTACAAGTCCCAGCAGGACAAGGTCGTCGGCATGACCGAGGAGCTCGTCGCCGGCTCTGCCTCCGACGCCGTCAAGGCTGCCGGCCAGGCCTGGCTCGACGCCCGCAACGACGCCGACGCCTCCAAGACCACGGCCAAGGCCTTCGTCGAGGCCCTCGAGGCCGACGGGTCTGACGCTGCCAAGGCCATCCTGGCCGAGAAGAGCTTCCTCACCAAGAAGTCCTTCTGGATCTTCGGCGGCGACGGCTGGGCCTACGACATCGGCTTCGGTGGCCTGGACCACGTCCTTGCCTCCGGCAACAACGTCAACGTCTTCGTCTTTGACACCGAGGTCTACTCCAACACCGGCGGCCAGGCCTCCAAGGCCTCCAACATCGGCCAGGTTGCGCAGTTTGCCGCGGCCGGCAAGGAGATCAAGAAGAAGAGCCTCGCCGAGATCGCGATGACCTACGGCTACGTCTACGTGGCTCAGGTGGCCATGGGCTCCAACCCCGCCCAGACCCTCAAGGCCATCCAGGAGGCCGAGGCCTACGACGGCCCGTCCCTGATCATCGGCTACAGCCCCTGCGAGATGCACTCCATCAAGGGCGGTATGGCCAACTGCCAGGCCGAGATGAAGAAGGCAGTCGAGTGCGGCTACTGGAACCTCTTCCGCTTTAACCCCGAGGCCGAGGCGGGCAAGAAGTTCATGCTGGACTCCAAGGAGCCGGCCGGTGGCTACCAGGACTTCCTCAAGAACGAGGCTCGCTACAGCCGCCTGACCCGCGAGTTCCCCGAGCGTGCCGACGAGCTCTTCCAGCTCAACGAGAAGAACGCGATGGCTCGCTACGATCACCTGCTCAAGCTTAAGGACCTCTTCGCCGACGCGTAAGTCACGAGCTTGGAGCTCTGTCCTCCCTGGGAGGCCCCGCCGTAAGGCGGGGCCTCCCTTTTTTCTTGCTGCCGTTGGCTCTTGCCCCCTGTACCACTCGCTTGTGCGAAAGATTGTCGTTTTGTACCTGCAGCGTGGTAGCATAAAGCAAGCTGTAAAGCATCTGCATTGGGGGATCGCATGGCTAGACGACACCTTTGGCTCTTCTCGGCCCTTTTGCTCCTAGCGGGCGTCTTCGCATGCGTGGCATACGCCGCCGCGGGCGACTCCGCCTATCCCGTGTCGGGTGACGGCGCGCAGCCACGCGTGCAGGTGAGCTTCGTGGTCGACGATGCCGTCGTGTCGCGTCAGATCGTCCACGCCGGCGACACCCTCGAGTCACCAGCCGCGCCAGCCGCAAGTGCCGGACGGGTCTTCCACCACTGGCAGGTCGGTACGACGGACCTGAGCTCTTACCTGGGCTCCGCGCTCACGTCAGATCAGGTATCCGCCCTTGCCGGCATGGGCACGTCTTCCGCAGATAACCTCACGCTCGTGCAGGCGGGCCCGTCCTATACGGCCGGCTACACCATCGCGTTCCACCAGTACACGCGCGAGGAGTGCGTCGCCGACCCGTCGCTTGCCAATGTCTACTCCTATGCCATCCAGTGCGCGGGGACCGCGTCGCTCGCCGAGGCGTCGCGCGCGTACGTGCCCATCGTCGAGGGCGTTGACGCCAAGCTCGCCTCGTGGGACCGCTATGACGGCACCGCGACCGAGCCCGCGGCGTCGTATGCGACGACGGCCACCGTGCGCGACCTGACCGCGAACCTCGAGTTGTACCCGCACCTCTCCAGCGGCTTTTGGGTGACGCTCAACACGGGCGACGGCGCGCCGTCACTCGAGCCCATCTTCGTGGCCGACGGCGGCTCGGGCTCGGGTACGCTCGACTTCGACGCGCTTCCTACCGAGAAGAGCCTCGCGGGTGACGCGTACCACGCCGACACGGACACCTATGACGAGGGTTACCGCGGCTGGTACCAGGGATGGAGCCTTGAGGGCTGGTACGAGGACGCGGCGTGCGAGCACAAGGTGGAGGGCGACAAGAGCATCTCGCGGGACACGCCCCTCTATGCCAAGTGGAGCCCGCGGACCGACACCCCCTACACGGTCGTGCACTGGGTCGAGGGCGCGGACGGCACGCCCGGCAACGGCACCTACACGCAGTACGGCAAGGAGCTGCTGTACGGCGCGACAAACGCCGCGCCGGGTGTGAGTGGCGGCTGGTCCGGCCACTCGTACCAGATTGGCTACTACTACGCGCTGAACGAGCCTCATGCGGGGCGCACGGACTGCCCGGTCGGCAGCGAGACCATCGCGGCGGACGGGTCGTCGGTGGTCAACGTGTATCACGACCGCTATTGGTGGAACATCCAGTTCCCCAGTTTCACAAGGGCAATTAAGTGGGGTGAGGAACCTGCCGACTATGATCCCGACCGTGCCATTCGTAACGCGACCGGTTGGGGGAAGCTTCCTGGCACAGTCCGTTGGTTTGGCGGTGGATCGGAGGAAACCGCTGGCTATACGCTGTTTTTGGGTGGCGAGAACGGGTCCAATACGACGATGCCCAAGCTTCCGTTTGCCCGGGGAAGCGCGATGAGGCTCTATGCCTTTAACGCGAACATCGACCACTTTGAGGAGTATGACGTCTACCACGAGCTTCTTGACTCGGAACCCGACTGCGAACACATGGTTACGCTGACGCGCACCGGTCAGACGCGGCGCTTCGTGTTCTCTCACACCGATGATCATTTCTGCACGACGAACACCAATGATTGGTGGGCCTACGCGCCCGTAAACGATGAGTATGTGTCGTGGTGCGTGCGCAAGGCCAACGGCATACTTACCTCGTCTGGGTGGACCGTGGGTGCCAAGCACGAGGAGCATGACAACGGCATGATCCGTGGCACGCACCCCGAGAGTGACGGCATCTCCCGCCCACGTGCCGATGGCAGCAAGGTCCGCTATGCCGAGGCTTTTGAGCTTCGCTCTCGCCATGACATCAACTTCTCCAACACGGCGGGTGTGCGCAACGCGGCTGTGCCACAGACGGTCGAGGGTGTGCAGTTTGGCGAGACGCTCGGTCGCGCATGCAACCCCGGCTTCGTGGAGGACGAGACCGTGCGCACAGTCGGCGGCGTGAACTACGTCTTCAAGGGCTGGTTCTATGACACCGCGAGCGCCGCGTATCCCACGAGGCCTGAGTCACAGGCCCAGAAGGTCGACCTCGCCACAGCCACCATGCCTGCGGCCGACCTCGTTATCTACGCCGGCTGGGAGAGCATGTCCTGCCAGGTGACCTTTGACGCCAACGGTGGCACCTTTGGCTCGGGCGCCCCGACGCTCGTGACGACTGTGCCCAGCGGCTCGCTGCTCACGCGCCCCGAGACCCCCGTCAAGGTTGAGAACGGCGTGGAGTACACGTTCGTTGGCTGGTACCGCGACTCCGACCTCACTCAGGCCTGGAACTTTGACTCTTCCACCGTCAGGGTCCCCTGCACGCTCTGGGCCAAGTGGGTCAAGGGCCGTGTGTACGGGGTGACATACCGGAGGGCGGACGGCACGGTCATCGACGGTGCCGACACGCAGCGCTACCGCTACGGCGCGAGCGTCAGCGTGGCGCCCACGGGACTTGCCCCCGCGCCCAGCGAGCCCTTCCTGGGCTGGTCGCGCGTGCGCGACAACGCGTCGTACATCGTGGGCCAGTCGTTCACCATCTCGAGCAACACCGACCTCTACGCCGTGTACGGAACGGCCATGCCGGGCGCTGCCGAGGGCGACGTCGTCGCGGGTGCCCCCGCCGTGACGCTCGTGTCCAACTACCCGTCCGGCGTCAGCAAGCCGGAGGTCTCGCGCACGCTCCAGGCCGAGCGCGCCAACGCGACGGTCTCCCTGCCGTCAGCGCTTGCGGGGGCCGCCGCGCCCGCGCGACGCATCACGAGCTGGAACACGCGCCCGGACGGCAAGGGCACGGCAT
>CAJOGH010000005.1 GCA_905233865.1 uncultured Atopobiaceae bacterium | reverse complement strand
CAAAGAGGCCCATGGCAATGGAGACGATGATATAGAAGAAGACAAGGAACTCGATCCTCATGCGGTATCGCCGCCCGTCTGTGTCGCAGCGGGCTCCACGGGCTCGTTGAGGTGGCTCTCGTCGGTCGCGCCTGCCCAGAGCTTCTGGATGTAGTAGTAGCTTTCCTTGAGACGCTCGTGGCTGGTTGGCGTCTCGCCCCAGCCAGTGAGCGGCTTTTCCATGAGGTGGATGGCGCTGCCTTGCGATCCCACGCCCACGTGCATGGAGGTGATGGGCATGAAGTCAACGCCAAGGCAGTATGCGCATGGTGGAGGGGTCGGCAAAGTTGAGCAGGCCCCAGGGGAGCTTGATCTCCACACAGCTGTCACCAAAGCAGAAGTCCGCCATGGAGTCGAACTCCTGCGACGAGGGGTTGGCGTTGCCATAGGTGAGCTTGCCGGTCTCGTAGGACTGGTAGTAGAAGTTCTCGGCTATGCGCTCATGATGCTGCTCGATGGCGTTGCGGACGGCAGCCGTGTCGGTGATGGTCTGCAGCGGCAGGTCGATGGACTTGAAGGAGTTGGAGTCCTTGGCTGGCGGGTCGGCGTAGGGGTCGATGCCCATGAGGGTGCGGCCGAACATGGCGCGCTCTGCCTCGTAGCGGGCCTGCACCAAGACGCGTGAGTCCTCTGTCCCATTGAGGGCGACGATAAAGTCCGCAGGACGGTCAAAGGTGAGCGCCGCCAGGTCTGCCGAGAGGGAACCTGACTTTTGCGTGGTGTCTATGGGCAGGTACAGCGGTGCGCTTGGGCCCACGTCCTCGCCCTTGACCATCAAGTAGAGGAACTTCTCGTCATAGGTGCAGCTCAAAGTGCGTCCATCGACGGTGCCAAGGACTTTGGCGTCGTCCCACTCGTCTATGGACCCGTCCACGTAGCAGACGCTCTGGGTCTCGCCAGGATCAAAGGACAACACGCCAAAGTACTGCTCGTTGGTCTGGTAGTCGCTCCAGTAGGGCGTGGTCTGCAGGTCGGTGTAGCCCATGGTGTTCCAGGTGCGTTTGAACCACTCGTCCTGCCAGGTAAAGATGACTGAGCCGGCACAGCCTGCGTCCATCAGGTCGTGGTAGCAGCGCACGATGGCGGCCCCTTGTCCATCCTCGCTCATGCCACCCTGGTTGCGGCCGGTGTTGGCGTCGTTCTGCGCCTTTCCGCGCGAACTGGGCACGCCGTACTCGCTGATGATCACGGGGCACGAGTGGTGCTCCACGATGGTCTTGAGGTAGGCCTGGTACGTGTTCTTCTGTCCCGACGCGTCGCGATAGTCATCGTACTGGGGCATGTAGTCGAGGTAATCGGGGTAGTAGGGGTAGATGTGGTACGAGGCAAAGGTGCCCGCCACGGCCTTTTGCGAGAACGTGATGTGCTCCACGTCCACCGCGTCGTACTTCTCAAAGAAGATCTGGAGTGCCTCGGGGTAGTGGATGGGGTCGGTCGTGGGCCAGTTGGTAAAGGCGAGCAGTCGCTGCTCATGGTAGCGCGCGGCCTCGTAGGCCAGCATGTCATCGCCCACCTGCGCGAGCATGGTCTCAAAGGGGCTGGCCTCTTCCGTGGAGCTCACAAAGCGCCCCTCGTAGGGCGCGTGCCCCTCGTAGAGGTGGTCGGTGTAGGCAACGGTGGGGGCCTCCCACTCCACTCCCAGGATGTAGCCGATGACCCACGGCGAGACGTCCCATGCGTAGGTGCCGGTTCCCGAGATGCGTCCCAGCTCTATGAGGCGCTGCCCGTGAATGGCGTCCACGACCGTACGACAGTCCTCTTTGAACCGGCCCTCGTAGTCATTGTCGTAGGCGGACAGATGCGAGTTCTGGACATAGTCGTCAATCCATACGCCGTGGATGACGTAGAGCGGGTCGGGGTTGTCGTGGTTGAACTCCCACAGGGCCTGGTAGAAGTTTGAGCCCAGCAGGATGTACACGCGGATGGTGTTGGCTCCCATGTCCTTGATCTGACGGAACCATCTAAGGTAGGTCTCCTTGGAGATGGAGTAGTCGGTGGCGTAGTGACCAGGCTGGCCCGCGCCCATGTCTATGCCGCGAATCTCAAAGTCGTGCCACTCGCCATCCTTGCCGAGCATCTGTATGCTCTTGTCGTTCTGACGTATGGTGTGCTGCAGGGCCTCGTTGGGTGTGAGGTCGATGATGACGCTCGTGCCAAAGCGGACGTAGGTCAGGGCAAAGGCTGCCAGGACTATGAGGACGACAGCGATGATGAACTTCTTCACGTGCCCTCCTATCCCTGGAACTTCTTGGTCGCGGACCGGTGGCTGTACTGGCGAAGGTTCTCGATGTTCTCGTCCATCCACTTGGCACGCTCGTGCATGAAGGTCTTGAGCTGGGCTATGGCGGCCTCGTAGTTGGCGGGGTTGCGGTCGTCGGGCTCGAGCTTCTGGTTGGTGTCCATGTTCGCGGGGTCAAAGGTATAGCCCCATACCTTGTAGTTGCGTTCCACGGCAGGACCCAGGTAGGCGACGGTGCCGTCGATGAACTTGTCAATGTTCTCGTCGGAATAGACGCCCTGCCTGAGCTCGCGCCAGCGTCCGATGGTACGCTCCGTGAACTCCGGGTCCTTGAACAGCATGAAGTACCATCCACGCTCGACCTGGTAGAAGTGATCGGGAGGCGTGGGGTCCTTGTAGTTGTCGTAGCAGTTGTTGTAGTCCCAGCACGGGCCCAGGGTCAGGCGTCCTCGTATGTCCTTGTACAGGTAGGTCGAGTAAGACGTGAAGTCGTCGTTGATTACGAACTCATTGAGCAGGAACATGTCAACGAAGCTCGACGAGTCCATGGTTGCGCGCCAGCCCCAGAGCGTCGAGTCAAAGTCGTACGAGAAGAGCGCCTTCTCGACCGAGCTGATGTCGTTGGCAATGTAGCGCTTGCGCGCCTCGTTCAGGTCACGCTTGCTGGGGTACTCCACGGCCATGTATTGGGTGAGCCTGAGCGTGTAGTGCAAGAACTCGTTGATGGTCGTGGTCGTCTCGCCCTTCTTGTCAACGGACACGACATAGCTCGTGGACCCTCCCGGGCCCGAGGAGTCGGTGAGTTCCAGGCGGCCCTCCTCCACACGGATGCTCTCCACGGCGAGGTAGATGCCCTTGTACTCGCCGTTGACGAAGACCTCGCAGAAGCGGGTGTCGGGGACCCACTCGTTCATGTACTTGTCGGCGAGTGTGTAGGTGAGGTAGTTGCGCATGAGCGTCTTGTCGAGCTCGGGACCATGGAGCACCCACTCAGAGCTTGACCTCATGCCCAGGAACTTGTGCGCGTCACGCTTGGTCTCGTCATCCTCGTCCACAAAGACGACCTTGTAGCTCTTCTTGTCAAAGAGCCTGCTGGTGTTGCCGCGGATGTTCACGTGCGCCGGACAGGCGAGCTCAGGCTTGTCGCTCAGCCTGTTGGCGTCTCCGTTGTCGTCAAAGGTTGCGACGTCTGCGGTGATGTAGGGGTTGCCGTCCTCGGCGGCTATGGTGACCGCTCGGCCTCCCTCGCCTGTCACGCGGTGGCCCGTCTCGTCAAAGTAGACGTTGCCGGGGATGTCCTTGCCACGGCTGTCGATGGTAACGATGGGAAGGTGGGTGGCAAAGTTTTCAGGGTCAATCTCGGTCGTCTGGGCAGCCTGTCGGTCCTTCTCGGAAAGGTCTGAGAGCTTGGCCGAGTCCTCATGCTGGACATAGCGGATCTTGTCCCCGTTGTGGAAGTCTGCCATGGTGGCGGCGACTCCCAGGACAAGGAGAACGAGGATGGCTGCTATGGCGGCAAGACGATAGCGCATCTATCAGCTGCCCACCTCGTCGCTCTGGCCCACGATGTTCACGTACTCCACGGCACCAAGGTCGTAGAGGGTGTCGGTGATGGGGCGCTCGGCGTTCTCCTGGCCGCGCTCGAGGGCCTTGCGCGAGATCTCGTAGATGAACTCGCAGCTTTCCGCCGTCGTGTTCTTGACGCGCTGGAGCGCGCGACCCTGGAAGTACTGGTACATGGCACCCTCGACGTCGACCTCGTGGATGCGCGCGCAGCGGACGCAGATGAGCATGCGCTGGTCGTTGCGGATGCGACCAAGAATGAGCATGATGACAAAGACCGCGCCGGATCCTGCGGCGGCGATGAGGTACTGGCCCGCACCGCAGCAGATGCCGCAGATGATGGCCCAGAAGATGTAAGTGGAGTCGCGCGGGTCCTTGATAGCGGTGCGGAAGCGGACGATGGACAGGGCGCCGACCATGCCCAGCGACAGTGCGATGTTGTTGACGATGACCGCCATGACCGTGGTCGTAAGCACGGTGAGGGTGATCAGGTTGATGTTGAACTTCTTGCTGTAGATGGTCCCGGCGTGCGAGAGCCAGTACGACAGGAAGATGGCAAGACCGAGCACGAGCGACATGCCTACGCGTATGATCAGGTCCTGGAAGCTGACGGTGGTGGCCATCGAGTCTTGGAAGAGTTGGTAGAGCTGTTCTTTCATGGCGCCTCCAATGCGTCCGCTAGCTCACGAAGTCCTGCGAGACCCCACGCCCCAAGATGTACTTGGAAACCGATGTCTCGGTACGGTCCACGGCTGTCCCGAGTGTTCGTCTGACGTAGCTCAGCAGGAAGGTGTTGAACTTGACCTCGAGGATCACGTTGAACGGGTCTATGACGGGGTACATGGCAAGGTTTGGGTCAAAGAGGTTGGTGTTGGCCTCGGTCGCGCGCACGCGCTTGTCAAAGGTCACGCGTGTTGAGTTCTCACGCACGACATAGGCCGCGCGGTCGTATTCCACGATCATGCGAGGCATGTAACACCAAGTGGACATGATACCGTAGAGTTCCTGTGCGAGCGGGTCCTGGTTCTCGCGGAGGCAGGTGAGGTCGCCATGACTGAGTGCGATGGCGTCTGCGCGAGGAACGCGTAGACCACGCTTGTGCTGGTTGTCATTGGTCTTTTGCTTGAGCTCCAGCAGGGCAAAGTCCGCGTCTGCGCCATAGGTGCGCAAGCGTACCTTTCGTCTGTTGCGCAGGCCATCGATCTTTGCCCAGAAATCGCGGTCGTCAGGGGTGTCAAAGTAGAGCGAGCGTACGGGGTAGCCGCTTGTGCCGTTGTGCGGGTCTGCGGCGAGTATCGATGCTACGCGCGCCTCTGCCTGGGCTGCGTTGACAGCATCAAGCAGGAACTTCTTTTCTTTGCGCGTGACGCTCCGCACGACGGCACCTCCCCCCAAAAGTCAAAGACAGCCTTTGTATGCGCTTAAGGAATACCTTACATCATTGATGAACGTGAGACCGTATATATTATGCGAGCGGCACTGTGAGGTCTTGTCGGCCATCTACGCGGTGGAATGGGGGCATTTGCCTGAATTTGAAAGATGAGACGGCTCTTGTCGTATTATCTATAAGGATATAAGGAAGAGGAAATCAAACGGTGAGACCTGTTACAAGTAAGCTCCTTGCTCTGTGGGCCGCTCTCATGGCGGTCATGTTCTGGGCTGGGATTGTCGATAACTCATATGTTGCCGATGCCGTCTCGTGCGGCGTGAGCCTGGTTGGTGCGCTTGTCGTGGCCACGGGGGTCCGCATCGAGCGTCTGCACCTGTCGCGCTTCTTTATGATTGCCTCGCAGGTCATTGGCATGTTGCACAACATCATGTGGTTCGTGGAGACCTATTACATGAACGTTGTGCCCACAGAGGACGTCCTGCTGTGGTCGCTGACCGTGGCCTCGCCTCTCTTTATGGCGCTCGCGCTCGTCGTGGGAGCAGTCGGCGGGTTTTCGCGCGATGCCAAGTACAACATCTTTGCCGATGCCTTCTACCTCTCTGTCTTTGGCTTCACGGTGCTGAGCGTCGTCCACTTTGGCAGGGACCTTTCGCTCATGTCGGCCACGCCCTTTGCGATTGCGAGCTCCGCCTTCGTGTTTATCAACATGCTCATGCTGGTCACGACCTCGCTGGTGGCCATCCAGAAGGGCACCCTCTTGGGAAGCCGCTCGACGCTGTGCTACCTTTCGGGCACACTTCTCTTTGTCCTTTTGGACCTTGCGGAGAACATCTTTGAGCGCGTCGGCATGGAGTTCATGAACCCCATCCTCGTGGACTCGTTCTACCTTGTGGGCTGCATGCTGGTCATCCTAGGTCTCAACCTGGAGAGCAAGTGGCCTTGCTTCTCGGCGCCCATGCACGCCTCTGATATCCAGCAACGCCCCTATCAGCGTGTGATTGCCCTGATCACGCTTGGCATAGGCTGTGTGGCCGCCGTCTTGGGATGGATCAGCGTCTTTACCCTCATGGTGCTTGCGGTGGCTGCGCTGGCCTACTGGATCCTGGCCGCCACCAACCACGCCCGCCAGCTTTCCGACGAGCTTCTTCGCCGGGAGCGCCAGCTCTCCGAGGAGCTCACGATCCTGGTGAGCCAGCGCACGCGCGAGTCCGAGGAGGCCAAGGAGATGTATAGGCGCGCGAGCGTCACCGACGAGCTCACGGGCCTGTACAACCGTCGTCACAGCAACGAGTACCTGGGTGAGATCACTAGTCCCGCAGATGGAGACCCCAAGCCCTTTACCATCTACTACTTTGACCTGAACGGCTTCAAGCCCATCAACGACACCTATGGTCACGATGCGGGTGACGAGGTCCTGGCCATCCTTGGCACCAAACTTCTTGAACTGGACATCCCAGATGCCACCTTCTTTAGGATGGGCGGTGACGAGTTCATGGTCGTCGTTCCCGGAAGCGTGGATCGCAAGGATTGCAACGCTGTCGCACAGAGGATCATGGATGTCTTTACCCGTCCCATTGGCGCCAACGGACACCTATACGCACTGTCGTGCTCCATGGGCATCGCGCGTTTCCCCCTGGACGTCGAGGATCCCAAGAGCGCCCTGGGCGCAGCCGACCAGGCCATGTACTCCATCAAGCGCAGCTCGCGCCCCAACAACTACTGCTACTTTAGCGTGGGCCATGCCGAGGAGCTTGCCGACTCCCACGTTATTGAGGAGCGGCTGCGTAGCGCGGACATCGACAATGACTTCATCCTGCTGTTCCAGCCTCAGTTTGATGTGAACTCCGGCGATCTCGTGGGTTGCGAGGCACTCTTGAGATGGGATCTGGACGGCGAGCTCGTGAGCCCTGGCTCGTTCATGGTGCACGCCAAGAAGCTCGGACTCATGGCGCCGCTTGTGACGCGTGCCTGCGACCTTTACATCGAGCAGATCTCCCACTGGGCGCGCGAGGGACGCAAGCCCATTCGCGTGGACTTTAACCTCACGGGTGCTCAGCTTGGCGACGCGCAGGGCGTCAACGTGCTGCTGGAGGCCCTTGAGTGCTTTGAGATTGACCCCGAGTGGGTGTCGGTTGAGATTGACGAGCAGGTGGCCATGGACGACCACATCCTGCGCCCTGAGGTCGCCAACGTGATCCGTGCCGCGGGCATCTCTATCTCCGTCGACCACTTTGGTCGCGGGCGCTCTTCCATCCCCCTGCTCATGTCCCTAGGCGTCAACCGTCTGAAGATCGATGCCTCGTTCATGCCCGAGCTTCTCACGGACGAGGACACGCGCCAGGCCGTGGGCGCCATCATCAACATGTGTGACTCGCTGGGCATGGAGGCTGTTGCGCTGGGCGTGGAGAGGCGCGAGCAGCTGGACGTTCTGCGCTCCATGGGCTGTTCCGAGATCCAGGGCTATTTTTCTGAGGAGCCCCTGGCAACCGATGTGTTTGAGAGTCGCTACCTGAGCGAGAACCCCAAGAGGCTTGTTCTCTAGGCATCGCGCCCCGCTGAGCAACACGCCTGACACGCAGCTGTGCTACCTTGTTCGCGCAAAAGGTTCGGAACAAGGAGGACACATGTCCAAGACAAGCATCGACACGCGCTGCGTCCAGGGTGGCTACACACCTGGTGACGGCGAGCCCCGCCAGATTCCCATCGTCCAGTCGACGACGTTCAAGTACGCCACGAGCGAGCACATGGGCCAGCTTTTTGACCTGGAGGCCGAGGGCTACTTTTACACCCGCCTGCAGAACCCCACGAACGACTACGTGGCTGCGAAGATCTGCGAGCTCGAGGGTGGCAGCGCGGCCATGCTCACGAGCTCGGGTCAGGCAGCGAACTTCTTTGCGCTCTTTAACATCTGCGAGGCCGGCTCGCACGTGGTGGCGTGCTCTGCCATCTACGGCGGTACGTACAACCTGGTGCAGCACACCATGGCCAAGATGGGCATAGAGTCCACCTTCGTGACTCCCGACTGCACGGACGAGGAGCTTGCCGCCGCCTTTAGGCCCAACACGCGCGCCGTCCTGGGCGAGACCGTGGCCAATCCTGCCCTTGCCGTGCTGGACATCGAGCGCTTTGCCAAGGTTGCTCATGACCACGGCGTGCCCCTGATCGTGGACAACACCTTCCCCACACCCGTCAAGTGTCGTCCCATCGAGTGGGGAGCCGACATCGTCACGCACTCCACGACCAAGTACATGGACGGGCATGGTGTGGCCGTGGGCGGCGCCATCGTGGACTCTGGCAACTTTGATTGGATGGCCCATGCCGACAAGTTCCCTGGGCTGACTACCCCCGACGACTCCTATCACGGCATCGTCTATGCGCAGAAGTTCGGTCAGGGCGGCGCCTTCATTACCAAGGCTACCGCTCAGCTCATGCGTGACTTTGGCTCCATCCAGAGCCCGCAGAACGCCTTCTACCTCAACATGGGACTTGAGAGCTTGCACGTGCGCATGGACCGCCACTGCGCCAATGGCCAGGCCATGGCCGAGTTCCTGTCGGCCCATCCCAAGGTCGACAGCGTCAAGTTCCCGGGTCTTGCGAGTGACCCTTATCACGAGCTTGCGAGCAAGTACCTGCCCGACGGTGTCTGTGGCGTTGTGAGCTTTAACGTGGCGGGCGGCCGCGCTGCCGCCGAGCGTTTCATGGCAGCGCTCAAGATCTGCGCCATCGAGACGCACGTGGCCGATGCGCGCACCTGCTGCCTGCACCCTGCAAGCGCCACGCACCGTCAGATGACCGACGAGGAACTCGTGGCCGCAGGCATCGACCCCGGCACCGTGCGCCTCTCCTGTGGCCTGGAGGCCGCAGAGGACCTGATCGCCGACGTCGCCCAGGCGCTCGAGCAGGCGTAGGCTCTTATCGGCATAGCTTGGAAGGGCGGGCTGTCGCATGACGTGCGGCGGCCCGCCTGCCGTTTGGGCGAGGGTAGCGTCAGCCCGTTGCGTTATGATGGGCAAGGCTTATTGTGCTCGATGCCGATGGCGCTGGGAGGTAGACATGAGGTCGAACAAGACGATTGCGGTCTGCCTTGCCACGAGCCTATGCGCCCTGCTCGTGTGCGTCATGGCGGGGTGCGTGTCGTCTGGCCAGGAAACGTCCAAGCAAGGCGATTCCGCACCGGCTCCTGCAACCCGTCTGGTCGTGAGTGATGTTCCCGCAACCGAACAGGCTGCGACGACCAGCGTTCCCGCCACCGCTATCGCGGCTCCTACGACTACGTCCACGACCGGTTCGGCAGAGGAGCTTCGCGCTCGCCTGGACCTGGTGGAAGACTTGAGGCCAAACCTCTATCACGGCCCTAAGCCGGCGGCGTATCAGCGCTATATCGTCATGCATGACACAGAGGGTGGGGGAGAGCCCGAGAGCGTCGTGGACTACTGGGACTCCAACGGCAACCTTGTGGGCGCGCACTTTGTGGTGGGCAAGGACGGTCACATCGTGCAGTGCATCCCGCTTGACACCATCACGCATCATGCGGGCTATGGCGACACGGGTCACAACGAACAGTACGGCATCACCGAGGACGGTCGTGATGACATGGCTGGCACGACCCCAATCGGCTCGTGGGCCAGCGACTATGGCATGAACGCATGGTCTGTGGGCATAGAGATGATTCACAATGGCGCGACTGACTCGGACTATCCTGAGGCACAGCTTGCCGCCGTAGACGGCCTCATTGCCTACATAGACGCCTACTTTGGCAACAAGTCCGAGATCATCGATCACAACGACTGGCGGACGGGCAACTCCGACTGCTCGCCCGAGTTCCAGCAGTACCTCGTGAACTATCAGGACCATCGGAGTCACAACTAGCTGAGAGGCGGGCACCTATGTTTTGCACCAACTGCGGACAAGAGCTTGGCGATGACGATCTCTTTTGCACCAACTGTGGGACAAAGGTAAAGCGAGACGAGGAGCCCGAGGGTGAGGTCGTAGAGTCGGTTGAGCCGACGGATGCCAGGGAGGCCGAGGCGACTGCTGAACCTGACAAGACAGAGGCCGCGAAGACTCTGGAGCACGAGGACGAGGATGCCGGCCTCACGACGATGCCCGACGAGGTCGCAGAAGCCGCACCCACAAACGTGATGCCTGCGAAGGAGACCACGGTGCTGCCGTCGGGTCCCGCGCCGCAGCAGGCGCCCGCGCCTGCCGCTGACGTGACCGCATCGTATCCTGCCGTGCCCCAGCAGGTTCCCGTTGCTGCGGCACCTCCCCAGCAGCCCAAGCCCTCGCGGGCGCCACTCATCGTCGCGGTGTGCGCATGCGTGGTCGCGGCGATTGCCTGTGTTGTCATGGTGCTTCATGTGACGGGCGCCGCTCCCTGGGTGAGCAAGCAGGCTCCCGAGGCAGCCGCTGCCACAACGGCCGAGGCGCCGGCGCCCGCTACGCCCGTCCCCGAGGCCGCGCCTGCACAACAGCAGCCCACGGTCGTCGTACAGCCCATCGTCATCAGCACCGACGGAGGTCAGCAGACGACAGTGTCCAACAATGACTATGTGCTGCCCGACAGTGCCTCCCACTACTACTCCGAGTCGTCTCTGTCGTCGTTGTCTAACTGGCAGCTCTTTGTGGCCCGCAACGAGATATACGCTCGTCACGGTCGCCGCTTCCTCCGTGACGATTTGCAGAGCTACTTCAACTCCAAGAGCTGGTACCACGGCACGGTGGCCCCCGAGAACTTCAACGATGGCGTCCTCAACGACGTGGAGCGTGCCAACGCGCTCACCATGCGCTCCATCGAGGAGGCACGTGGATCCGAGTACCTCAACTAGCCTTGTCGATACCTGTGAAACTGCGTTTGCGGTCCTGAAAATCAGGTATCATTTACACGTCTGTGAATTGACGTGAAAAGGTGTTCTATGAGGCGCTACCCGAATGCAGTGACATCGGTTGCTGTTACCTGCCTTCTTGTGTTGGCTGTCACGGTCCTTCCTGCTTACCTGGCCGTTGGTGACAACGGCATTCAGCAGGTGGGGGAGGTCCGGGATACTCCCGCTGTTGAGGCCGTTCACACTGAGCAAGCCGACGGTGCGACCGAGGGTCAGACGGCGACCGCTGACGTCGCCGCTGCCTCTGAGCAGGCACAAGACCAAACGGCGGAACAGAAGGACACAACGTCTGCAGCTGAGCAGCCTGAAGAGCCTGATATGACTGCCCCTGAGGGCGAGCTCGTGGCGGAAGAGGAGTCCGACGAGCCTGTGCTGACGGCCCAGGAGGGCGAGGACGCTACCATCTCGCGTGCGGGTACCACGAGCTGGTCGTCGAGCGCCGGCGGCACGCAGTATGCGATTGCGCTTGCAGATAGTGGTCTCTACCAGTTTGACATCGCTGGCGCCAAGGGCGGAAACATGTACAACTATGTCTCTGGCTGGGGCTACGGCGGCGCCGGTGGCACGACCACTGCCGTGACTCCTGTCGATGCGACCACGCTCCACGTGGTCACTGGCGGCCAAGGAGCTCAGGGGTCCACGAACAACAACCGCGCCGCTGGCGGTGTCAACGGCGGTGGCAACGGCGGTAGGAGGGCTGATGCCTATGGCGGTGGAGGCGGCGGTGGAGGCGCCACGCACGTCGCCACTCAGCCGGGCATGCTCTCTGGGCTCGGCGATGACGCCATCTGCCTGGTTGCAGGCGGCGGTGGCGGCGCGCGGCAGGGCCATCCCGTTGGTGTGGGCGGCGGTGCGACTGGCTCATACAACGGCGGCACGCAGACGAGCGGATACGCACGCGGCCAGGGACAAGCTGGTCAGGACGCCCCCGGCGGATCGGGCAATCGATCTGGCGGCGGCGGTGGTGGCGGCGGCTACTGGGGCGGCTATAGGAACAACGATGGTGGGCGTCGCGCCGGTGGCGGCGGTGGCTCGGGATACCTGAGCGACAGCTTTGTTACGGGCACAAAGGCCGCAAACGGTGGCTCCGTGACCGTTGGAGACGATGTTACCGTAGCCACGACCACGCAAGGTGGCGGCACTGGCGCTGGCGACGCGACCATCACCTATGTCGCAAGCATCATCACGCTTGACAGCCAGGACGCGTCGGAGACGGGAACGTCCGTGCTCTACGCCAAGCCGCAGGAGTCTCAGTACTTTGGCTCGTACTCGGTCAACGGCCTTGCCGACGAGACCACTCAGATTGAGATTCCCAAGAGGGAGAGCGGCAGCACCTACTTTGACGGCTACTACACGGCTCCCAACCACGGCGGAACGCGCTACATCGACTCGAACGGTACCATCGAGGCATCCACCTACGAGCTCGGTACCAAGACGCTCTATGCCGCGTGGAGCAACAAGGTGACCTTTGATGATGGCGGCGTGGGTGCCTCGGGCATGCCTGAGGACCTGACGCTCAAGAGTGGCCAGAAGGTCTCCGCGCCCGCCTCGGACCCCACGGCGTCAGGACGCACCTTCCGTGGCTGGTCGAGCAAGGCGAATGACTATGTCCCGTTTGACTTCACTAAGGCTATCGAGGCCGACACGACGATCTATGCCTTTTGGACCCCTTCGGTCGTCTTTGACATGAAGGGCCATGGCGACCAGGTCGCCACTTTGTTCCCCACCAAGAACACCATCATTGCGGCTCCCGATCCGGAGCCGACCGCGACGGGATATACCTTTGGCGGCTGGTTCAAGGACGAGAACTGCGAGAACCCGTGGGACTTTGCCTCGGATACCGTTGGTGAGACCAACATCACACTCTACGCCGGCTGGACGGTCAATACCTACACGGTTGACTATGTCGTTGGGGGCAAGGTCGTGGGCACCGACGGCTTTACCTATGGGGTGCCGCAGGCACTCAGCACCGCAGAGAGCCTAGGCATCTCCAAGGAGGGATGGACCTTTGCCGGCTGGCGTCGCTATGACGAGCTGGAGGTTGACTATTCGGACGGCGAGAACGTCGAGAACCTCCTGACCGATACGGGAACCGTGGAACTCTACGCGGTCTGGTCGCGCGACATCTCGTTTGTCTCTGGTCTGGCGCAGTCACTGTCGCCCCAGTCTTCGACAACCGTTCCACAGCTCACGGACGACGAGTCTATGACTGCCGTCACGACGCCCAGCCTTGACGCCGTTGACGGTTGGTCCTCGGTCGGGTGGCTCTCGAGCAAGGTTGCTGCCAGCTCAGCTGATGTCGCGGCTGGCAGCACCCTCACCCCGCAGGACGTGACCACCTTCTATGGCCTGTACTCTCGTGACGCGACTGTCACCTTTGACGGTAACGGCGCCGACTCTGGTTCGGTCGACCCCATGAGTGACGTCCAGAGGATGAACGCCTCCGGGGAATTGACCTCTGTCACGCTCACGCTCCCGGCCAACGGATTTGTTCGTGAGGGATACGCCTTTGCGGGCTGGGACCTGGGCGCTGCGGGCTCTGCCTACACCTACAAGCCTGCCGCGACGTCCTCGCCCGACCTTGTGGCGCATGCCCAGTGGACGGGCTCCGCGTCTTCTGGCTCGAGTGACCCAGCGGCAACCTCAGGTGGCTCGTTGCCTGCGGGGCAGGCGACCACAAGCCTTCCGATGACTGGCGACCCGTTTGCTCTTGTCGGCGGTGGCCTGATGCTCGCCGTGCTTTGCGTGGCAGCTGGCCTTGGTATGCGCGCTGCTCGTACGCGTACTCGCAACTAAACAGCGCGGGTGCAGAGGTCAGCCCCCCTGTGCCCGCGCCTCTGGTAGTAGCTGCCTTGCGTGGCCCTAGGCCCCTTCCTTGATTGCTTGCTTGTGGGCCTTGTTGAAGGCGCGCACGAACTTGATGACGCCAAAGACGCCCAGGCTCTTGATCTTGGCTGTGACGGCCATGCCGAGCTCGTTGAAGTCGTACTCGTACCCCATCCTCTGTGCCGCCGTATGAAAGGCGGTGACGAGCCCGTTGTCGGCCTGGAGGTCGACGTCCGTCGCCTTCTGGGCGACCTGTTTCATGAAGTCGCGGTCCTCGATGGCCTTAGCCGCAAACTCCTCTACGGTCATGTCGCTCATGGGTGCTCCGTTCTCGTAGTAGTGCGTCGTTCCCACATTATGACCCAACCGTGACGTGTCCATGCGTGGGTTTGGGATGTGCCACATTTGGGCAAATGGTAGGCAAGCGAAAGGAGAGGCCATGACAAACCTCGACGACCTCAAGATGTACGTCCTGCCGGGCTGCCCCTGGTGTGCCAAGGTGGACGCGTTCCTGTCCGCCAATGACGCAACCCTCGAGCACCTTGACGTGACGCAGGGCACCAATGGCGAAGACCTCATTGCGCTGGGCGGCAAGCGTCAGTGCCCGTGCCTGGTGGTGGACGGCCGTGCCATGTACGAGTCGTCCGACATCATCGCGTACCTTGCCGACCGCCTGGGCGTCGATGCTCCTGACGCAGGCACGTCCACGGGCGGGTCATGCACCTTCACGCCTGGCGGCGGTCACGTCTGCTCGTAGGCCGTTGCCGCTGCACTACAGGCGCTCGTTGTCCTCAAAGAAGCGGCGCGCGTTGTCGTAGAAGACCTTCTGCGTGACGGTCTCGCCAAAGCGTGTGACCATGAGGTCGC
>CAJOGH010000004.1 GCA_905233865.1 uncultured Atopobiaceae bacterium | reverse complement strand
ACCATCAACCTGGCCGTCATGGGGATGTCGTCCAACCTCTCAATCTTTGGCACCGACACGATCTTCTCGCTCTTCCGTGGGATTGCGACCGCACCTGTGTGGCAGGAGTGGTCGACGACCATCCTGCTGGCTCTTATCGTCGGCATCGTGGGCCTGGGGCTGTGGTGGTTCCTGGGCACGAGCCTGGGCCTCTCCATCCGTGCGACCGGCGACTCCCCCGCCATGGTGCGCGCGAGCTCCATCAACCCCGGCCTCATGATCACCATTGGCCTGTGCCTGTCCAACTCGCTCACGGGCCTGGCCGGCTGCCTGATTGGCCAGTACAACAAGACCTGTGACATCAACCTTGGCACGGGCATGGTCACCGTGGCGCTCGCCTCGCTCGTCATCGGCGAGACGATCGCACGCTCAAACAAGGTGGGCATCGACATCGCCGGCGTGGCCGTCGGCTCCATCCTCTACCGCCTTGCCATCGCGTTCGCACTGCGCCTCAACGTGCCCACCGAGGCGTTCAAGCTCGTGAGCGCCGTCATCGTGGCCATCGCCATCATCGCTCCGCAGACGCGCGACCTCACCTCCATGGTGGCCGCACGACGTGCCGTCGCCCAGCTGCGGCGCTCGGAGAGCGAAGGCGACGTGCGCGAGGAAATGTCCGACAAGGAGGCGCGCTGATGCTGAGACTCAAGGGCGTCACCAAGACCTTCCTAGCGGGTACCGTCAACGAGCGCCACGCGCTGAGCTCGGTGGACCTGGAGGTTACCGACGGCGACTTCTGCACCATCGTGGGCTCCAACGGCGCGGGCAAGTCGACGCTGTTCAACGTCATCGCCGGCACGCTCTACCCCGACCAGGGCTATGTGGAGCTGGACGGTGAGGACATCACCTTTATGGCCGAGCACGCCCGCGCGCGCCGCATCGGCCGGCTGTTCCAGGACCCGCTTTTGGGCACCGCGCCGCACATGTCCATCCAGGAGAACCTCTCCGTGGCGTACCTGCGCGCACAGCACGGCGTGGGTCACGTGTTCAGCCGCATCTCGCGGGCCGACAAGAGCCTCTTTAGGGAGCAGCTGTCGCGTCTGGACATGGGCCTGGAGGACCGTATGGGCCAGCCCGTGGGCCTGCTTTCGGGAGGCCAGCGCCAGGCCCTGACGCTGCTGATGGCCACCATCGTGGTGCCGCGCGTGCTGCTGCTCGACGAGCACACCGCCGCGCTTGACCCCGCCACGGCCGACAAGGTCCTGGCACTGACGCGCGAGATTGTGAGCGAGCGCGACATCACCTGCCTGATGATCACGCACAACATGCACCAGGCGCTCGACATGGGCACGCGCACCCTCATGATGGAGGGCGGCCGCGTGATCTTGGACGTGAGCGGCGCCGAGCGCGAGGGCATGGGCGTCGACGACCTGCTGGCCGCCTTTGCCGCCCAGGCCGGCAGCGAGTTTGACAACGACCGCGTGCTCTTGTCGACCGCAACGGAGTAGCCAACCCATCACGCGCCCGCGTCGCGCGAACCTTCACCACGTGCACACTGTGCAGGTCCCACAGCCAAATCGGTTGTCAGGCGTGCACACTGTGCAGGTCCCACAGCCAAATCGGTTGTCAGGCGTGCACACTGTGCAGGCCCCACGGCCCAATCGGTTGTCAGACGTGCACAGTGTGCAGGTAACGAAAACTCGAGCGGGCACATAGATGTGGCCCGCACTCTCATGCGGGCCACGAGTCGCAGCGAATATGGCGATAAGAGCCTAGGCCCTGGAGAGGTGCTCCTGGGCAAAGCGGCGGATGGGGCCGGCGCCCTGGATGGTCTTGAGCTCGCTGCCCTCACCCACCAGGAGCGTAGGCGCGCTCACGATCTTGTACTTCTCGGCCAAGGCGGGATCGTCCTCGGCAAAGACCTGCGTGTAGGAGACCCCCAGAGCATCCAGCATTCGCTTGACGACCTCACAGTTGGGGCAGGTATGCGTTCCAAAGAGCACGATCTGCGGGACGCCGGCTGCGCCAGCGGCAGGCGCGGGCGCACTCGTGTCCACAGGCGCGGCCTTCGCGGACGCGGCAACAGCGGGCGCGGCAGGCGCATGGGACAGGCCCGGTACGTACTCACGGCGATCCTTGAACTCCTGGGCCTTGCCGTCGTTCCAGTTCTGGACGGGACGATAGTAGCCGGTGATGCGACTGTAGACCTCGGTGTGCTTGCCGCAGTGCGGGCAGATCGCCTGCTCGCCTACCAGGTAGCCGTGATACGGGCAGACCGAGTACGTGGGCGAGAGGGTGTAGTAGGGCAGGCGGAAGTTCTGGCTGATGGTGCGCACCAACGCCGCGGCCGCCTTCCAGTCAGGGAGCTTCTCGCCCAAAAAGGCATGGAACACGGTGCCGGAGGTGTAGAGCGTCTGGAGTTCGTCCTGGACCTTGAGCGCCTCAAAGACGTCCTCGGTGTAGCCCACAGGCAGGTGCGACGAGTTGGTGTAGTAGGGGTCGCCGTCCATGTTGGCCGTAATGATATCGGGGAAGCGCTCGCGGTCATGCTTGGCAAAGCGGTAGGTGGTGGACTCCGCCGGCGTGGCCTCCAGGTTGTACAGGTCACCGTACTTCTCTTGGTAGTCAGAGAGGCGCTCGCGCATGTGGTTGAGCACGTCCTTGGCAAAGGCCTGAGCCTCCGCGGTCGTGAGGTCGCACTGCAGCCACTTGGCGTTGAGGGCGGCCTCGTTCATGCCCACCAGGCCGATGGTGCTGAAGTGGTTGTCAAAGCCGCCGAGGTAGCGCTTGGTGTAGGGGTAGAGTCCGGCCTCCAGCAGGCGCGTGATGACGTCGCGCTTGGTCTTGAGGCTGCGCGCCGCGATGTCCATGAGGTGGTCCAGGCGGGCGTAGAAGTCCGTGATGTCGCGGGACAGGTAGGCGATGCGCGGCAGGTTGATGGTCACGACGCCAATGGAACCCGTAGACTCGCCGGAGCCAAAGTAACCGCCTGACTTCTTGCGCAGCTCGCGAAGGTCCAGGCGCAGCCTGCAGCACATCGACCTCACGTCAGAGGGCTCCATGTCGGAGTTGACGTAGTTGCTAAAGTACGGGGTGCCGTACTTGGCCGTCATCTCAAACAGCAGGCGGTTGTTCTCGGTGTCGGACCAGTCAAAGTCACGCGTGATGGAGTAGGTGGGGATGGGGTACTGGAACCCGCGCCCGTTGGCGTCGCCCTCGATCATGATCTCGATGAACGCCTTGTTGACCATATCCATCTCGGCCTTGCACTCGCCGTAGGTGAAGTCCATCTCCTTGCCACCCACGATGGCGGGCAGGTCGGCCAGGTCAGCGGGAACCTCCCAGTCCAGCGTGATGTTGGAGAACGGCGCCTGCGTGCCCCAGCGCGACGGCGTGTTGACGCCGTACACGAAGGACTGGACGCACTGCTTGACCTCCTTGTAGGAGAGGTTGTCCACGCGCACGAACGGCGCGAGGTAGGTGTCAAAGGAGCTGAACGCCTGCGCGCCCGCCCACTCGTTCTGCATGATGCCAAGGAAGTTGACCATCTGGTTGCACAGGGTGGAGAGGTGGCTCGCGGGCGCCGAAGAGATCTTGCCGGGAATGCCGCCCAGGCCCTCTTGGATGAGCTGCTTGAGGCTCCAGCCCGCGCAATAGCCCGTGAGCATCGACAGGTCGTGGATGTGGATGTCGGCGTTGCGGTGCGCCTCGGCCACCTGCTCGTCATAGACCTCGGACAGCCAGTAGTTGGCGGTGATGGCGCCGGAGTTGGACAGGATCAGGCCGCCCACGGAGTAGGTGACGGTGGAGTTCTCCTTCACGCGCCAGTCGGCGACCTTGAGGTAGTTGTCCACGATGTCCTTGTAGCTCACAAGCGCGGAGTTGACGTTGCGCACCTGCTCGCGCTGCTTGCGGTAGAGGATGTAGGCCTTGGCCACGTCGGCGTAGCCCGCGTCCGAGAGGACCTTCTCGACCGAGTCCTGAATCTCCTCGACGCTGATCAGGCCCCCGGCGACCTTGTTCTCGTAGTCGGCCGTCACCTGGAGGGCAATCATGTTGACGATGCTGGGGTGAGACTCGCGCCCGACCGCGTCGAACGCCTTGGCAATGGCTCCGCTGATCTTGTTGACATCGAAGTCGACCGTCGTGCCGTCACGCTTGACCACAGAATACATGGGCGCCCCTTCTCCTTTGAGCTGCATGTCTTGCCGCGCAACCACAGTATTGCATCGAGGGGGGACAAAATCAATATGTAGTTCCCCAAATGGTGTCAATCCACTACATGTTGTATCTTTTATGCTGATAAGAGCCTAAAATCTGCGCAGGTAAACGGCGCTGTCAATAGGGTCTTCGGCAAATGGGAGGCCAATCCGTGAGCGGTCGTTGGCAGGCCCCGGAGGCCCTCAGCGTCCGCGGACGCGCACGCTCTGGCACACAGGCGCGAGGGCTTCAGCGGCCGCACGCAGCAGCTCGTCTGAGGGCGGCACGAGGCTGTGGTCGGGAACCGTGTCGCGGTCCACAAAGGGCTGCAGGTAAAAGGCAGGCACGGGTGCCAGACCGCTTGTGCGCAGGAAGTCCGCGATGCCCGTGAATGATGCCTCGTCATGGTCGGGCTCCATGACCGTGCAGCGCAGCTCGTAGTCGACGCCGCTCGCGGCCACCGCCCTTAGCGAGCACACGAGCGCGTCCATGTCCACGCGCGCCACGCCACAGGTCGTCGCATAGCGCTCGGGGTCGTTCTTGATGTCCATGGCCACATAGTCCACGACGCCCGTGGCCAGCGCGGCCTCCAGCACGTCGGGCACCAGGCCGTTGGTGTCAAGCTTGATGTCCATGTCCACGCGCTCGCGTATGGCGCGCAGCAGCTCGGGCAGGTCCGCGTGCACACAGGGCTCACCGCCCGTCACGCACACCCCGTCAAGGAGGCCCTCACGGCTTTCAAGGAACGCAAGGAGCTCGTCGGTCCCCATGACGGGATCCACGGGACCGACGAGCTCACTGTTGTG
Organism: uncultured Atopobiaceae bacterium; assembly: GCA_905233865.1. Taxonomy (GTDB): domain Bacteria; phylum Actinomycetota; class Coriobacteriia; order Coriobacteriales; family Atopobiaceae; genus CAJOGH01. The sequence goes on along the minus strand of CAJOGH010000004.1, from coordinate 11,558 downwards.
ACAAAAGGGGCAGCGGAGGTTGCAGCCACCCAGAAACACCGTGCAGGCGAGGTGCCCGGGATAGTCGACCATGCTGAGCTTCTGAAGCCCCGCGATGTTCATGGCACCTCCCAGCGGCTAGGCCTCGAGCAACGCCGGCACCTCGTAGAGGCTCTGCAGAAGAGCGTACAGCTTGGGCACGTCCTCGGGATCAGGCTGCAGGGTGTCGGGGATGATCACGGTAATGAAGCCACCCGAGGTGCCGGACTTGGCACCAGCGGGGCTGTCCTCAAGCACCAGCGTGGAGGCAGGGTCGACGCCCAGACGGCGCGCGCCCTCCAGGAAGATGTCGGGGAAGGGCTTGGAACGCTTGACCTCGTTGCCACCAATGACATGCTTGAAGTAGTGGCGGATGCCGTTGGCCTCAAGGTGGTGCTCGGCCATGTCGGTGTCGGACCCGGTTGCCACGGCCATGGGGATGTCGCGCTCATCAAGATAGGCGAGCAGCTCGGTCAGACCCGGCTTCATGGGCACGGTCATCTCCAGGAACTTCTTGCGGGCGACGTCAAAGAGGGCGTGGTGGACCGCCATGCCATCGACGTCGTCGCCGTAGCGACGGCGGATGATACCGGCCTGCACCTCTCCGGAGATGCCCCGGCACTCCTCGGCCAGGCCCTCCTGGTAGGGCAGTCCAAACTGTGCCAGCGCTGGCTCCCAGCAGGTCTGCCAGATGGGCTCGGTGTCAAACATCGTGCCGTCCATGTCAAAGATGACTCCGTCGAGCTTCACGTGCCTCTCCTAGCTGTCGCTGTCTTACCGCGCGCCTGTGGCGCTACTCGGCCTTCTTCTTGGTCGTGGTCTTCTTCTTGGTCGACCCCTTCTTGGCCCCGCGGCGGCCACCGCCACGGGCCGGCTTCTTCTCCTTGCCGGGGCAGTCCATGTTCACGCAGATCCGCCAGGGACCGCGCGCGGTGATGATCTCGACGATGGGGCTGCCGCAGTGCTCGCAGACCTCGCCGGTGGCATGGAGCTCACCGCGTTGCGGCAGCGGGTAGCTCACGCCGCAGGTGTCATAGTTGGTGCAGCGGATGAACCGCTTTCCGCTCTTCTCGCTCTTGTGCGCAATGAGGTCGCCGTGGGTGCCTGCGGCCTTGCACACGTGGCACTCCCCCACCTTGACGTCGGGCTCGCGGTTGGTGTCGCAGGCCGGGTTGACGCACACCTCGTAGGCGCGCGAGCGGAAGGGCTTGACCTTGATGCGCGGGGCGCCGCAGGTGGGGCACACGGCCGCATCGCCCTCGAGTGCCTCGATGCGCCCGCCGGAGGGCAGCGGGTAGGTCACGTCGCAGTCGGGCCAGCCCATGCAGCCGGCAAAGGAGCCGCGCGTCTTGGGGCTCGACTTGACCACGAGGTCCTTGCCGCACTTGGGGCAGGCGCCGATGCGCGCGTCGGCCGTGACGGCGTCGGAGATGGCATCGGCCAGGTCAGCGGTGTGCTCGATGAGCGAGTCCATCATGCCGGACAGCAGGTTGCGCGAGATGTCGACGACCTCGTCGCGCGTGTCCTTGCCCTCGGCCACCTTGGTCATGTCGGCCTCGAGCTCGGCGGTCATCTCGGGCGTGGTGATGCGCGGCGCAAAGTTGGACAGCGCGTCGATGATGGCCATACCCAGCTGGCTGGGCTCGATGGGGTCGTTCTTGAGGTACTTGACCGTGTAGAGGCGCTCGATGGTGCTCGCGCGCGTGGACTTGGTGCCCAGCCCGCGCTTTTCCATCTCCTGGATCAGGCGGCCCTGGCTGTAGCGCGCGGGCGGCTCGGTCTGCTTGGCGTTGAGGTTGATCTCCTCCACCGGGCACTCCTCGCCAGCGAGCACCTGCGGGAGCTGCTCGTCGCGCTTGAGGCCATAGGGGTAGATGGCACGATAGCCCGGGTCCACGAGCACGTCGCCCGAGGCGCGGAACTCCTCGCCGCCAATGTCAAAGACGAGCTTGGTGCCCTCGATGGTGGCGGGGCCCATGAGCGTCGCGAGGAAGCGGCGCGCGATGAGGTTGTAGAGCTTCCACTCGGCGGGCTGGAGCTTGTCGGGGTCGGCAGGCGCCGTGGGGTAGATGGGCGGGTGGTCAGTGGTCTCCTGCTTGCCGCGGGTGGCCGTGAGCTTGTCCTGGCGCAGGAGCTTCGTGCACACCTCGTTGTACTGCGGCACGGATGAGATCGCCTTGACCGTCTCGCGCAGGTCAAGCGACGACGGGTAGACGGTGTTGTCCACGCGTGGGTAGGAGATCAGGCCGCTCATGTAGAGGCTCTCAGCCAGGCGCATCGTCCGCGCGGGCGAGATGCCCTCCGCGGCCGCGGCCGTCTGCAGCGCCGTGGTGTTAAAGGGCGTGGGCGGCTTGGAGGTGCGGCGACGCCTCACGACGTCGACAATGGTCGCCTTGCTCGCGCCGTGGGCGCGCCCATAGGCCGCCTCTGCCTCGCTCTTGTCCCAAAAGCGGTTCGTGGCGTGAGCCACCTTGACCTGCTCGCCACCAGCCTCGACGATGCCGTCGATGGTCCAGTAGTCCTCGGGCACGAAGGCCAGGCGCTCGCGCTCGCGCTCCACCACCAGGGCGAGCGTGGGCGTCTGCACGCGACCGGCGCTGCGGACGTTGCCCAGGCCCGAGAACTTGGCCACCGTGAGGTAGCGCGTGAGGGCCGCGCCCCAGATGAGGTCGATGTAGCGACGCGACTCGCCAGCATCGGCCAGGTCTTGGTCAAGCTCGACGAGGTTCTCAAAGGCGCCGTCGATCTCGGCCTTGGTAAAGGCGGAGTAGCGCGCGCGGCTCACGGGGGCGTCAGGTGCCACCTCGCGGATCATCTCCAGCGCGTCGGAGCCAATGAGCTCGCCCTCGCGGTCAAAGTCCGTGCCGATCACGATGGAGTCGGCCTTCTTGGCAAGGTTCTTGAGGGCGCGGATGATGCCCTTCTCCTTGGGGTTCTTGATGATGGGCGCGTAGATGAGGTACGGCAGGGCCGGGATCTTCCACCCCTTGATGTCCACGCCGTCCTTGGTAAAGGGCTTGCGAACCTTCTTGTAGGGCGGGCGCTCCAGCTCGGCGGGGATGTTGGCGGGAATGACCTCGCCGTCGGCGGTCACGGCCTGCCAGCCCCCGCGCTTCTTGTACACGAGGCTCACGGGAAAGTCAGGCTCCAGGATGTGGCCACGAAGGCCGATGGTCACCCACTCCTCCCCGTCATGCTCAAAGCGATAGACGGGCGTGTCGTAGACCTTATCCTGCTTGGGCCTGCCCACATCACACAAGAGGCGTGCGATCTGGGACGCGGCATCGTTCTTCTCGGTGACGACTAGCTTCAACGTAGTCTCCTATGCGACATTGGTCACTTTGATACGCGCACTATAGCACCACGGGTGCGACAAGATGGGACGCGGCACAAATTGGACAGGGCAGCGGGCGACAAGAGCCTCGTGCCACCAACATCCTCGTCCTACAGCTCGTCGAGGGCGTGCTTCTCGTAGTCCTCGCGCGTCCAGCGCAGCGCCTCCTTGCCGTCGCGGGCCGTGATGACCACGCGGGCGACAGCGAGGGAGACCTCGTAGAGCGCCAGCAGCGCCGCGTACATGAGGATCATCGTGACCGGCGAGGCGTCGGGCGTGACGACGCCCGAGAGGATCATCAGGCCGACGTAGACCAAACGCCAGTTCTTGCGGAACGTGGAGTACGGCACGATGTGCAGGACGGACAGATAGAAGATGAACAGCGGGATCTCAAAGGCGATGCCAAAGCCGATCTCCAGCAGCATCATGATGTGGAGGAAGTCCTCCGCGTTGGCCATGATGTTGGCAAAGTCCGATGTCTGCTCGAGCAGCCAGCCAAAGGCGGCCGGCTGGATGATGAAGTAGCAGAAGACCATGCCAAGGAAGAAGAGGGCCACGAGAGCCGCGACCGTGGGCACGACCCAGGCACGCTCGTTGGGCCTCAACGCGGGCAGGAAGAACGCCATGACCTCCCAGATGATGATGGGAGAGCACACGATGACACCCACGAAGAGCGCCACCCTAAAGCGGATGGTAAAGCCGCCGAGCGCCGTGATGACGGTGAGGCGACCGTCGTCCGGCAGGAAGCGACGGATGGGGTCAAGCAGGATGTCGATGATAGTCGGGGTGGCCACGTAGAGCACGATGGCCGCGATGATGACCGCAACCACGATGATGGTCAGACGACGCCTGAGCTCACCCAGGTGGTCAAGAAGCGGCATGCGGGCTGGTCCGATGGGCATAGGTGCGCGAGGCCTTAGGCCTCTTCCCCCTCTCCGTCAGTAGAGGGGGCAGACGCGTCCAGTCCGTAGAGGGACGCGGCGGTGGGCTTGGAGGGCTCAGGTGCGGGCTCGGGCTTGGCAGGACCGGCGGGCTCGGGTGCGGGCTTGGGCGCGTCGCCGTTGGCCTTGGCTGCAGCCTCGGCCTCCATGCGCGCCTTGCGCTGGGCAAAGGTCTCGGTGGGTGCCTCGCCGGCGGCAGGGCGGTCGTCATCGAGCGCCTGCTCGATGTCAGCGTCGGAGTCCACGCCGGTGGCCTTGGCCACGTCGGCGTTGGCGACGTTGTTGATGGGGTCGACAATCTCCGACTGCACCACCTGGGTAAAGCCCTCCTGGGCGGTGCGGAACTGCTTGAGGGCGCGCCCTATCGTGCGGCCCATGCCCGGCAGCTTGTCCGGGCCAAAGAGCAAGAACGCCATCAGCAGGATGATGACGAACTCGGTCTCGCCAATACCAAACACTGTTCTCCCTACTAGTCCTCGAGTCCAAGCTCGCCAGCGACGCCCAGCATGTCAAGGACGCGACGGACGGCGGGCTGGGGGTTGCGCACGGCAAAGGTGCGCCCGTTCTCGCGGGCCGCGTTGGCGGCACCCACGAGCACGCCGATGCCGGTGGAGTCGATATAGCTCACGCCGGCAAGGTCGACGACGGCGCCCAGGCCCTCGTCAGCGGCGGCGGTGAGCTGGCCGCGGAGTTCCGCGGCGCAGCTCACGTCAACCTCGCCTGTCACGGAGAGGACGCGCTCCCCGCTCTTATCGACCGACTTGATGTCCAGCTTCATGGCACTCCCCTACCTTACTGCTCAAGCTTGCTGTTGAGCGTGTCGGACAGACCCTTGATGCTGGTGTTGGTCTTGTTCGTGTCCTTCGTGGCGTCGTTGCTCACGTCAGAGTTGAAGTCACCGGTGTAGCCCTCGTTCTTGGTGATGTTCTCGGTCTGCTCGGTGCTGTTGATGGAGTCAAGGCGCTGCTGCGTGTACTCCTTGGTGCCGTACTTGTCGTCCGGGTCGACCTCCATCGCCTTGTTGTAGTACTCCTTGGCCTTGGCGGTGTCGGTCTTGCTCTCGTACATCATGCCGAGGTTGGCCCAGGCCGGGGCGTAGTCGCTGTTCTTGTTGGCGTAGTCCTCAAGGTAGGCGATCGCCTCGTCGGTGGCGCCGGAGTAGAACTGGCACAGGGCACGGTCCACGTGGACGGCCTTGGAGTCGTTGATGGCCAGGTAGCGGTCAAAGTAGGCGATGGACTTGTTGAAGTGCTCGTTGCTGGCGTTCTTGTCCTCGTCGCTCGTAGCGTACATGGAGGAGCGGTAGCCCCAGTTCATCTCCTGGTTGCCGGCGTCAAGCAGGGCCGAGAGGTTGTTGGGGTCGTCCTTGAGCTTGGCCTCGTCGGCCTCCACGAGCGGACGGTACTGGTCGTTGACACCCTCGAGGCCCGTCTTGGTCGTGGCGCTCTCGGTCGTGGAGTCGTCGGTCGTGGTCTCGGCCTGGTTCTGGGCCTGGTTCTGCCTGAACACAGAGGCGATGGAGGGCAGCATCATGGAGAGCACCATGATGACGGCAAAGACGATGGCGGCGATGGCGATGCCGATCTTGCGGTTGCGCTCGCGCCTCTCCACCCTCTGCAGGCTGGTCTCGGCCTTGCCTCCCTTGTTCTCCTTGGCTTCCTTGGCCACCTTTGTCCTGTGGACGCGCTTGGAGTGGGACGCGCTCTTGTTGTTCTTCTTCTTGCCCGTAGCCATAGCTTCCTCCGTGGGCGCATGCGCCCGCTTGCAGTTGGTAGGTCACGCGACGATGCCGCGTAATGTCACATGGTACTTGATTCGACCAATCGATGCACCTAGTTGGCGCGCGACGCACGCTCGGCGCGGGCGCAGGCAAGGCGCGCGGCCACCACGAACACGTCAAGGGCGGCGGCGAGCTCGTCGAGCGTGGGGTAACTGGGCGCGATGCGGATGTTGGTGTCCTGCGGATCGTTGCCGTAGGGCCACGTGGCGCCAGCACCCGTCATGGTCACGCCCAGCTCTGCCGCGAGCGCGACCGTGGCCTTGGCCGTCCCCGGCTGGCCGTCAAAGCTCACGAAGTAGCCGCCGCGTGGGTGGGTCCAGGTCGCGATGCCCGTGCCGCCCAGACCCTCGGAGAGCTTGGACTCCACGAGGTCAAAGCGGGGACGGAGCACACGGGCGTGGGCGCGCATGTGCTCGCGGATGGCATCGGCGTCCGCAAAGGAGCGAACGTGCATCAGCTGGCAGATCTTATCGGCACAGACACGCTCGATGCCAAAGCCGGCGCGCAGCTCGGCCATGTCGGCGGGGCTCGCCGTGACCCATGCCATGCCCGAGCCCGGGAAGGTCACCTTGGACGTGGACGCGAACTCGTACACGAGGTCGGTCGTGCCCGCCCCGTCCATGGCGTCAAAGACGTTAAGGAGCGTGTCGCCGTCGTCCGCCAGGTCGTGGACGATGTAGGCGTTGTCCCAGAAGATGCGGAAGTCGGGCGCTGCAGGGCGCAGGGAGGCAAAGCGGCGCACGACCTCGTCGGTGTAGGTGATGCCCGTGGGGTTGGCGTACTTGGGCACGCACCAGATGCCCTTGACGCTCGCGTCGCCCTCCACCAGACGCACGACCTCGTCCATGTCGGGGCCGTCCTCGCGCATGGGGATGGGCACGTTGGTGATGCCAAAGTGGTCGGTCACGGCAAAGTGGCGGTCATAGCCGGGGCTGGGACACAGGAACTTGACCTCACCCTGGGCGGACCAGGGCTTGTTTCCGCCGATGCCGCGCACCCACGCGTTGGCCACGACGTCATACATGAGGTTGAGGCTCGATGAGCCGCTGACCACGACGTTGGCAGGGTCCACGTCCAGGATGTCCGCGGCCAGGCGGCGCGCGGAGGGCAGGCCGTCGGGCGCGCCGTAGTTGGCCGCGTCCACACCCTCATCGGTCAGGTCGGAGTCCGCAGCGAGCGCGTCCAGCACGAACGACGAGAGACTCACCTGCTCGGGGCTGGGCTTGCCGCGGGCCATGTCCAGCTTGAGGCCCTTGGCCCTGAGCTCGTCCGCCTGCTGCTCCAGCTCGGCGATGGCCTGCCCCAGCTGCTCGTCCGACATGCCGTGATAGATGCTGTCCATGTGCCCTCCTAGATGGTCGTGTGTGCCAAGTATACGTGTGCGCGGCGCGCGCTACCCCCGTCTGCGTGAGTGACCGCGCTCCTCGCAGAAGAGCGCGACAAAGGCCAGGCCCGCCACCGCCGCTACGACGGAGCCAGACAGGATGGCGACCTTTGCCGCCAGGACCTGGCCGGGGTCCTCAAAGGCAAGGCCAGCGATGAGGATCGACATCGTAAAGCCCAAACCGCCCATGATGCCCACGGCGATGATCTGCCGCCAGTCCACACCGCGCGGCAGCTTGAAGATGCCCGACTTGACCAAGATGAAGGTCACACCGATGATGCCTATGGGCTTGCCCAGCACCGCACCGGCCGCGGCACCCATGCTCACCGGGTCGGTCACGATGGCGCCAAGGTCGGCGCCAACAATGCGCACCTGCGCGTTGGCAAAGGCAAAGAGCGGCAGGATGATGAAGTTCACCGGCACGGAGATGTAGCGCTCCATGCGCTGCAGCGGCGGGGTCACGTGGTGCATCACGCGCTCCACGTACACGGCGCTCTCCGTAAAGTCGTGCTGGCCCAGGACGTGAGACTCCTCGTCGTAGGCCTGCTCCAGGTCATGCGCCTGGCTCGTGAGCCACTTGGTGAGCCTGCCCAGGCGGATCTCGGATCGCGCCGGCAGGAAGAACGCGAGGATGACACCGGCGAGCGTGGCGTGGATACCCGAGTTGAACATGCAGAACCACAGCAGCAGGCCCACGATCGCATACGGATAGCTGGCGTACACGCGTGCCCGGTTGATGCAGGCCAGAATAAGGATGACACCCAGCGCCGCCGCAAGCCACGCCACGTTGGGGGTCTGCCCGTAAAAGATGGCGATGACGGCAATAGCCAGGATGTCGTCGGCGATGGCCAAGGTCGAGAAGAACACCTTGGTGCCAGGCGCCACGCGCTTGCCAAGCAGGGACATCACGCCAAGTGCGAAGGCGATGTCCGTGGCAATCGGCACAGCCCAGCCCTCGAGCGCACCGCCCCAGTTGATAGCCGAGTAGATAAGCGCGGGCACGGCCACACCACCAACGGCGGCAAGCATGGGAAGAGCCGCCTGACGCGGTCGACGCAGCTGCCCCACCGTGACCTCGTACTTGAGCTCGATGCCCACCAGCAGGAAGAAGATGGCCATCAGGAAGTCGTTGATGAACTGCTCGATGGTCATGTCGGCGTAGAACTTGCCCGCCGTTACCACCACGTTGACCTCAAGGAGATGCTCGATCGTCTCGTAAGCGGGCGAGTTGGCGACGATCACGGCGAGGATTGCGGCAAACACCATGACCGCCGCGGCGACGGTTCCGTTTGACAGAATGTCCTGCAGGTGCGAGCGACGCACCGCGCGCCGCGCCACCTCCGGCACGCCGATGATGCTCTTTGTCCTGCCCTTCTCCGCTGCCTTCTTCTCAGTCACGTCACGCCTCGATCATGGTCGTTCCCCAAGACGCCATAAGACGCTCAGGATAATTTGATTGCTGTTCGCTCATGATTGTATGATGTACGGGCGCCACGTGCACGGCGCCGTAACAACTTATAAGCACTTGTCGCCACCCACCATGGAGGAAGAGATGCCCCGCGTTGCCGTCATAACCGACTCTGGAACCGACGTACCTGCCGACTTTGCCCGCGAGCACGACGTGCGCGTAGTGCCCCTGGTCATCACGTACGCCGACGGCTCGTTCCGCTCTGGTGTAGACATCACGACCGAGGAGGTCGTGCGCCGCTTTGAGACCGAGATCCCCAAGACCTCGACGCCCTCCATGGGCGACCTGGTCACGGCCATCGAGGCCGCACGCGACGACGGATACGACCGCGCCATCATCGTGACGATTTCCAGCGGGCTCTCCGGCACCTACCAGGCAGCGGTCCTCGCCGCCGGCCAGGTGGAGGGCTTCCAGGTGGACGTCGTGGACACGCTCAACATCGGCCTGGGCGCCGGCACGCAGGTCATGGCCATCGTGCGCCAGCTGGACGCGGGCGTGGACGTCGACCAGATCCTTGAGAATGCTCGCGAGCTGGCCCGCAAGACCAAGCTCTACTTTACCGTCCGCGACCTCACCTACCTGCGTCGCGGCGGCCGCATCTCCGAGGCCGTGTACCGCCTGGGCTCCGTGCTCAACATCAAGCCGGTCATCACCTGCGACGCCGACGGCAAGTACGCCGTCGTCAAGAAGGCACGCGGCTGGGACAAGGCCCTGACGAGCGAGATCGAGCAGCTGAGCCGCGACGCGGTCGACTACGGCAAGGTCGTCATCGGCATCTGCTGCTCCAGCGCCGAGCCCCTCTTTGACTGGATCGAGGAGCGCATGAAGGACGCTTTCCCGCCCGTCGTCGAGATCGTACGCAGCGACATCTCCCCCGACCTCGTGGTTCACACCGGCCCCTCGCTGGTGGGCATGTTCGTCCGCCCGGCCCTCCCCTGCGAGGCGTAGCCCCTTCCTTGTGGCGCGTGCACACTGTGCAGGTCGGAAGTCACCGTGACACCCATGAGGCTCTTGTCGGCAAGAGCCTCGCGTGGCGGAAGGGTGGATTCAGAGGGCGCGACCATACACTTTGGCATAACTTTTCGTAGCATATCGCTCGTCAACTGGGCTTTTGTCGACAAGAGCCTCCAAAGTGTATGTTCGTGACAAACGCCCCTTCGTAACTTGCCCAGGGGTCGCAGTCGCGAGGGTGGTCGCTACTCCGCCATCAGGCGGGCAAACTCCTGCATCACCCGTGCGGCAATCTGGGCGCTCGAGCGCTCGAAGGCGGGGTAGTCGTCGACGGCCGATCCGTCGGCGTGGTCGCTGATGGCGCGCAGGATCACGAACGGCACCTCGTTGAGGGTGGCCACCTGGGCGATGGCCGCGCCCTCCATCTCGGCACAGCCCGCACCCAGCGCAGAGCGGATGGACGAGCGCTGCTCGGCGCCGCTCACGAACTGGTCGCCCGAGGCCACGCGTCCCCTCACGCAGGTCGCCTGCGGAGCCACGGCCTCGCAGGCCTGAACGAGCTTGGTGCACATGTCGGCATCGGCCACGAAGTTGACCTTGGGGAAGTCGGGCAGTCGGCAGGGCTCAAAGCCCAGGGCGGTCACGTCGACGTCGTGATGGACCACGTCCTCGGACACCAGAATGTCGCCAATGCCAAGCTCCTCGGCAAGAGACCCCGCCACACCGGTGTTGACCAGGTGAGTCACGCCAAAGAGGTCGATCATGGACTGCGCGCATGCGGCGGCGTTGACCTTGCCGATGCCGCACTTGGCCACGACCACCTCGCACCCGCTGAGGGTTCCCTCGTAGAACGTGGTTACGCTGCGCTCCAGCGTGGAGGTAACCTCCATGCTCTCCTTGAGCAGCTCCACCTCGACGTCCATGGCACCGATGATTCCAAGCTTGACGCTCTTATCGGCTGACATGTGAACTCCCTCCTACGAGATCTTGACGATAGGCGCAAATCCCTTCATGAGCTTCTTCTGCTTGCCCGTGCGGTCAAAGCGAACCTCAATTGTATCGCCTGCCGCGGCAACAACCACGCCGGGGCCAAAGGTCTTGTGGCTCACGCGGTCGCCGCGCTCAAAGGTCTCGGCTGCCTTGGCGGCGTCGCGACGCACAGGCGTGGTCGCGCGCTCGGCACGGGCGCCGGCGTTGGTCGAGCGAGTCACGCTGCCATGGACGCTGCCGCCGTACATGCTCGAGCCGCGGCCCGACCCAAAGGTGCCACGACGGTCGCCGCGCTTCTCCCAGCCCGTGCCCTCAAAGCCCTGCGAGCCCACACCCACGGAGCGGATGTGCTCGGCGGGCAGCTCCTTGATAAAGCGGCTCGTGGGGTTAGCCTGGCTAGAACCGTACGTGCGGCGTGTGAGCGCGTGCGTGAGGTACAGGCGGCGCTGGGCGCGCGTGATGGCCACGTACGCCAGGCGGCGCTCCTCCTCCACGTTGGAGGGGTCGGAGTCAAAGCGCATGTGCGGGAAGATGCCCTCCTCCATGCCAGTCACGAACACGACCGGGAACTCCAGTCCCTTGGCCGAGTGGATGGTCATCATCGTGATGGAGGACGTGGAGCCCGCCAGACTGTCGAGGTCGGAGCGAAGGGCCAACCACTCCATGAAGGCAGGCAGCTGGGCGGACGCAAC
>CAJOGH010000003.1 GCA_905233865.1 uncultured Atopobiaceae bacterium | reverse complement strand
GTGGTGCCCTCGGCCGGGATGGCCACAACGCTCAGGTTGCCATGTCCGTCGTCGGTGAGGCGCAGCACGACGCTCTTGTCTCCATCGTTGAGGACATTATCGACCCTGCCGTCCTCGTGGATCGTGTAGGTGAAGTCACGCGAGCGCGTGCCATCGGCGGCCCACTCGTTGGGCAGCAGCGCGGCATCAAAGGTCATGACGCCAAAGGACACCTGGCCGGTGGAGTCGTTGGTAGCCGTTGCGGCAACGTTGCCCTCGTCGTCAACAGGCAGGGGCGCACCCTCGTCGGCAGAGCTGATGGTAAAGGTGAACTTGCCAGCGATGTCGGCAACGCTCAGAGCCTCATTGCTGCCTTTGGGGTTGGACACGACCTTGTTGCCAATGAGGTCGATGAGGGCGTTGCTCGTCACGTAGGCGTTCACGAAGGAGAGCTCGTCCTGGTCGCCGTAGTCGACCGTGGCGCTCAGGGCGCCGTCGCGCTCGGTGAAGGTCACGTTGGCAAGCTGGGTGGTGCGAACGCCCGCGATACCGCGCGAGGCCAGGCTCGAGGTGTCCTCGGCAACCGCGTAGTGAAGCGTGTAGGTGGCGCCGCCGTCAATGGCCTCGTAGTCGGCGTAGCCCGCCTTGCGCAGGGCGCACAGGTCGTCATATGAGTAGGTGAGCTCCGGCAGCTGGATGGCGCCAGTCGCGTCTGAGGTCGCGGAGGCGAGCTGCGCGGTCTCCTGGGCCTTGCCGTCAACGATGGCAGGGCCGGTGAGGTTGAACACAAAGCCCTCGAGCGATGAGCCGTTGAAGCTCTTGTGGCCATGCAGCGAGAAGCTGGCGGCGGTGGCGCTGTAGGAGTTGGCAAAGGTGATGCCGTCGACCGCGGCGGTGGACCCGTCACGCTCCACCTCGTAGGAGACGGACGTGGAGAGGGCGCCGGAGGCGTCCTCGGACAGGGTGACGTGGGCCACGTAGACGGAGCCGTCGTAGGTCACGCCGGCCTGGGTGCCCTTGGCCTCGGTCACGCGGTAGTCGAAGGTGCGCGAGCGCGAGCCGTCGGCGGCGCGGGCGGCGCCGGCGAGGTCGTCGGTCGTGAGGGCGATCGCGCCAAAGTCGACCGCGACGCTCGAGCCCGAGGTCGGTGTCACCGTCTTGGTGGCAGCTGCCGGCGAGGGCGCGCCGCCCAGGGCCTCGGCGGTGAAGGTGAACTCGTCGCCGGCGCGGAAGTCGCGGCCGGAGATGGTCTTGGTGGCGGAGAGGCTCGCACTAGCCTCGCGGGAGGCGTAGGAGTTCGCGAACGTGAAGTCGAGCGCGGAGTCGGCCCCGCGGACGACGGAGGCGCTGACGGAGCCCGAGCCGTCGTCGGCGACGCGCACGGTGACGCTCTTGTCGCCGTCGTTGGTGAGGCCGGCGTAGGAGCCGCCCTCGTGGATCGTGTAGACAAAGTCACGCGAGCGCGTGCCATCGGCGGACCAGTCGGAGCCCAGGAGCTCGTCGCCGAAGGTCATCTTGGGGAACGCGACGTTGCCGCTCGCGTCGTTGGAGACGGTCGTGACGACCTTGCCGGACTCGTCGGTCGGCATCGGGGCGTCGGCGTCGTCAGAGCTGATCGTGAAGGTGAAGGCACCGGCGATCTCCGCCAGGGTCGGGCAGCCAGCGCCGCCCTTGGGGTTGGAGACCGCCTTGCTGCCGGACAGCGCGACACTCGCGCTGGTGGCGCTGTAGGAGTTGGCAAAGGTGATGCCGTCGACCGCGGCGGTGGACCCGTCACGCTCCACCTCGTAGCTCACGGAGGTGGACAGGCTGAGGTCCGCGCCCTCGGTGAGGGTCACGTGCGCCACATAGGTCGTGCCGTCGTAGGTCATGCCCGCTGCCGAGCCCGCGACCTCGCTGACACGATAGTCAAAGGTGCGCGAGCGCGAGCCATGGGAGTCAACCGTGACTCCGCCAAGGTTCTCAGAGGTCAGCTTGACCTTGCCCAGGTCGACCTTGGCAGACGAACCGCTGGTCGGGTTGATGGTCACGGACGAGACGGCGTTGCCAGCGGCGTCAACAGGTGCCGGGGCACCAGCCAGGGGCTCCACGGCAAAGGTCAGGGAGTCGCCGGCGCGGAAGTCGCGACCGGAGATGGTCTTAGTGGCCTCGATCGAGGCGGAGGCCTCCTGAGGCATGGGCGTGTTGGAGACAAAGAGGGTGCCCGTCTGGACGTGGCCCTCGCTCTGGAGCGCGGTGCCGTTGACGGTTATGCCCTCGTACTCGTCATAGAGCGCGGAGTCGTCGCCGGGGAACACGACATAGATGGGGTCAGACCCAGCGTAGCCCTGAGGCACGACCGTCTCGACCACGCGGTAGACGGTGTCCTTGCGCAGGCCGTCCACAGCGTGGCAGTAGCCGCTGGCGGCACTGGTGGTGCTCGCAACGAGCTTGCCCTCGCTGGCCGTCCAGTTCTTGCCGTCGCGCGTGACGTCCGCGACCTCAAAGATGCTGAAGCTCGCGTCCTTGAGCGCATGGGAGACGTTGCCAGAGCCGTCACGGTCGGCGTACTTGTAGATCCTCAGGGACTCGTCGGTCGAGGAGGTGTGGGCCTGAGGTTCGATGACCTCGACGTTGAACTCGGTGTGGTCGCTCTCATAGGGCTTGGTGTGACCCGATAGCGTTGCGGTGTTGCCGCTGTTTGCCGAGTTGAGGGACTCGCCCGGCGCAAGGTTCACGCGCGCCGAGTAGGTGAACACGAAAGAGGTGGCGTCAGGCACGACCACGGTCATCGCGTGCGTCTTGGGATCATAGTCAAACGAGTAGCCGTCGACGTCGTTGATGCTCTTCCCGTCGACCTTGATGGAGTCGAGCTGCAGGTCGAGCGCGGAGCCCATGACGTCGGTGAGTGTAAGAGGCGCACCGCCGTTGAGCGTCTGGGCGGTCACGTTGACTTTGATGGTGTAGTCCACGAGCGGGGCCGTGGCCTGGTTGTACACATAGCTCTTGTCGAGCACCTTGGGCTTGGTGATCCATGCAGAGGCGGACACCTCGGGCTCGATGACGCCGTCGATGATGGTCCGCGCCTTGTTGACGATCTGTCCGTCCTTGGCCTCGTTGATGTCTGTCCAACGGGTGGCATAGGAGATGGCAATGTCGTCGACCTTGAGTGCGTCAAGGGCAGCGCCCTCGACCCTGAAGGTGGCGGTGCCGTTGCCGTTGTCCGTGAGCGTCACGCCCTGGAGGGCAGCGCCGTTCTTGCGGGTGACGACGACGTCAGTGCCGGCAAGCTCGTGGCCGGAAGGCAGGGTGTCCGTGATGATGACGGTGTTGGTGCTGCCGTCCACCTTGCGGACGTCGAGCCTCCAGTCATAGCGGCCCAGCTCTCGCGCGGACGCGTCATCCCAAACGAACCGCTTGGTCAGGTGGGCCGTTGCGGCGTAGTTGGCATAGACCTCACGGATCTTGCGGGCCCCGTCATAGGTGAGCTGCGCCTTGTTCCAGCCGCCGAGGCTGGCGGTGCCGTTGTTGCCATCGGGCACATAGCCAGCGCGGAACCTGGTGTTGTAGGTGAGGTAGATGACCGCGCCCTTGGTCATGGTCACGTTGGACGTAAGTGTGAAGGACTTGACGCCCTCGTCGTCCGTGGTGGTCGCAACCGTGTAGAGCGAGGGGTCGACGACCTTGGTGCCGGCCTCATCGTACGAGACCACGAGCGTGTCCATGTCGATGACCTGGTTGTCCTGAGGCTGGTCGGTCACCTTGACGTTGTTGATGTCAGAGTTGGCCGTCACCGTCGTGCGCCACTTGGGCGTGTAGGTGATGTTGGAGCCAGAGAGGCACGCCTTCTTGATGCCGCCCGCCTCCTCGAGGTCTCCAATCTTGATGTCCTTGGACACGGTGATGGGGTTGTCGGGGTCCTTGTGCGGCGTCACCGAGACCTTGTTGGTGTAGGTGCGCTGGGAGTTCGCTGCTGCCTCGTTGAAGTACGAGGTGCGGTAGACGATCTGGTAGTCAACGCCGTTGGAGTTGGCAGGCACGGTAAGTCGACCGCTCTCCAGGTCGCTCCAGCTCACATTCCAGGGGCTGTCGACCCACGCACCGCCATTGGTGCGCTGCTTGACCTGGACGGAGGAGGGAGCCGCAAGGTCGCTGCCAAGATCGTCATCGATAACGGCAAGGGAGACGTCACCGTTGCTGCCACCAGAGATGGTGATGGTCCAGACGACCTCCTTGGTGGTCTTGTCAACAGCTGCGTCCTTCTTGACGTCCCAGGTCTTGTCCGCGCGGATCGTCGTGGACGTCTCCTTGGGCTTGTCCGTCTCCTCAGACTCGTAGCGCACAGTGTTGGTACCGGCGGCCACGTTGTTGTGGGCGGTGGCCCAGCCAAGCTCCTCGGAGTCGGCCGTCGCGTCATAGATGACATAGAGCGTCTGGTCGACCATCTTGTTGATGGTGACCTCGAAGGAGTGGGAGCCCGCCGAGGCGCCCTGCACACTGTAGAGGCCCGCATAGGCCTTATCGCCGTTGTAGTCGGTGGCAACGCGGACGTTGCCGTCCTTGAGGCTGATAAGAGAACCCATCTGGTCGCTCACGCGCACGTTGGTGTTCTCACCCGTCGCGCTGACAGCAACGACGTAGTGCCAAAGGTTGCGATCCTTGCTGTCCTGCGAGGCATTCTTCCATGCATTGAGAGACGAGATGGTGGGGGCTATCTCGATGTGCTGCGTGCCGCCGCCAGGGAAGACGATGTCAGTCTCGCCGCCGTGGCTGTGGCTGTACTGGCTCAGGTTGACCTTGCCGTCAAAGGAGATGTCACCCGTGACGTCCGAGCCCTCGTCCACGGTGTAGGTGAGGGTGAGCTTGTTGTCCTTGAGAACGAAGAAGCCGTCGATGTCCGAGCCGTTGGTGATGTTGCCCGTCTGCTCGCTGTAGGCAAGCACGTTCTCGGGCGAGTTGGGCAGGGAGCAGGTGAAGGTGTCACCGGCATGGATGTGGAGGGAGTTGGGGAACTTCCAATCCATACGCACGCGAACGATGTCGCCGTCCTGAATGCCCGTCAGGTCCTCGGTAAAGGTGGCGCCGTTGTCATGGCTCACCAGAAGCGCCTGCGAGGTAATGTAGTCGTCGAGCTTGTAGTCGGCCTGTGCCGTGATCTCCTCGGCCTCCTGGGGAACAAGCTGCTGGGAGGAGGACTCTTGGGCGGGCGTCTCCTGAGTTGAGGCCGACCCACCCGTAGTCTCATCCTTGGTGGTCGGCGCGGTCTCGCTCGAGGTGACCACGGACGCAGCATCGGCGTCGTCAGCGGCGTCGGTTGCCGCACTGGGGGTCGTGGCAGTCTCCACGATGCTGTCCTTGATGGCGCCGACCTCCTTGGCCGCCTCACCAAAGGCGGCGGAGGGCACACCATTGACGACCATGGCCACGGTCAGCATCAGGGAGAGCACAAAACCCAGAGTCTGTCTGTTCTTCATTGGGCCAAGCTCCTACTCGTCTCTACAGATTTCACACATGCTGGCAATGGTATTCTCAAGCGGCGAATATAAGTTTGGATGTACACTCGTATTCACCTTGAATGCAGAACGAAAAATGCACCCTGAAGCAAGGTCGGCGTAAACCTGAAAGGACGAACCATGGGCTACAAGACTCCCACGTGTCCCATCGCCTCCGAGTGTGGTGGCTGCGAATGGCTCTCCGTTCCCTACCCCATACAGATGCGCCGAAAGCACGAGGCCTTGGCCGAGGTCTTTGCGGGCCTGGTGGATGCCGATAAGATCGCACTTTCCGAGGCCGCGCACACCGAGGGATTCAGGCACAAGGCGGCCACGCCGTTTGCGCCCGGTCGAGGAAGCCTCGTGCTCCACGGGTTCTACGCGCGCGGAAGCCACAAGATCGTGCCCTGCAAGTCCTGCCTCGTCGAACAACCCGACCTAAGGCCCGCGCTTGAGGCCGTCGCCGAGGTCGCGGCGCGCATGGGCATCTCGGCCTACGACGAGGATCGCGGTCGAGGCCTGCTGCGTCATGCCATCGCCCGGGCAGGCTGGAAGACCGACGAGCTCCTCCTGACCATCGTGTGCAACGGCGACACCCTTCCCCGCGAGCGCGAGGTCGTCCGAGCCATCACAGGAGCCGCGCCTCGCGTGAGTGCCATTGCCCTCAACGTGAACAAGCGCAAGACGAACGCGATTCTGGGCACGCGCACGCGGGCGCTTCGCGGCGACGGAATCATGCACGACAGCCTGCTGGGATGCACCTTTGCCATTGGCCCCACGAGCTTCTACCAGACCAACCCCGAGCAGGCCGAGGTCCTCTACACGCGCGCGATAGACGGGCTCTGCCTCAAGGAGGGCCAGGTGCTCGTGGACGCCTACTGTGGGACGGGCACCATCGGCATCTGCGCGGCAAGGCGAACGGACGGCCTGCGCGTCATAGGGATAGAGTCGGTGTCCGGCGCCGTGGCCGACGCACGGAACAACGCACGGGCCAACGGCCTTGAGGACCAGTGCGAGTTCGTCTGCGCCGACGCGACCAGGTACCTCGGGGACCTCGCGCAGGACGGCCAGGGCATTGACGCCCTTGTCATGGACCCGCCGCGGGCTGGCTCCACACCGGAGTTCCTCCAAGCCGTCTGCCAGCTGGCGCCGGCACGCGTGAGCTACGTGAGCTGCAATCCCGAGACCCAGCGCCGCGACATAGACGTCCTGCTGGAGGGCGGCTACCACCTCGAGTCAGTCGAGCTCGTGGACATGTTCCCGCACACCAAGCACATGGAGTCGGTAGCCGTTCTCGCGCGCTAGCGAACACGCGACAAGAGCTAAGAAGAGGGCCATCGCAATGCGATGGCCCTCGTCGTTTCAATGGTGCCCCCGGACGGATTCGAACCGCCGACACCCGCTTTAGGAGAGCGGTGCTCTATCCCCTGAGCTACGGAGGCATCGGAAACTCATTCTACACCACGCACGGGCGCGGCGGCAGGCGGAGCTACTTGTTGCCCTTGCCGGCCTTACGGGCGGCCTTGCGCGCGGCGCGCTCCTCACGGTCCTTGGCAATGAGCTCGACGCGCTTCTTGTCCCTCATGGACTTGGCGCGGGCGTCAGCCTCCCTGCGCAGCGGGCGAATCCTGACAAAATCGTACACTAGGCCGGCAATGATGCCCGCATAGGCCAGCACCAGGACGACCGTTCCCGCCATACCACCAGGCGTGCTCGCGTCGGTCTGCTTGAGGACAAAGGCGATGACAGTGCTCACGAGCACCATGCCCAGGCCAAAGCCCACAAAGACCCACCAGAGACGGCGGCGGCTCACGTAGGTTGGGTTGGAGTCGAGCAGAATCTGCGATACCTCGCGAATCTGGTCCTCCTGGGTGCGCTCGCGATTGCGCGCAGCACGACGCTCGTCACGCGAGAGGCCAGAGGCGTTCGAGCCAGCGGGCGCCGTGCGTACAGAGCCGCCGGCCGTGCGGGCAGGCTTGGCGCTTGCGGCAGACTTGCGGGCGACGTTGCTCTTGTCGCCCTTGGTGTTGCGGGGGTTGTTGGCGCTACGCTGAGACATGGGACTCCTTAGAGGGGACGAACGGCTCGCCGCAGATGATGCGGTAGGCCTCCTGGTAACGGGCAGAGGTGCCCTCGATGACGTCATCGGGCAGGTGTGGGGGCTCGCCGGTCATGTCCCAGTTGGCGCGCAGCCAGTCACGAACGTACTGCTTGTCATAGCTGGGCTGAACCGCGCCCTCCTGGTACGTGTCGGCAGGCCAGAAGCGCGAGCTGTCCGGCGTGAGGCACTCGTCGATGAGGGTGAGCTGGCCGTCGATGAGGCCAAACTCGAACTTGGTATCGGCAATGATGATGCCACGGGTGGCCGCGTAGTCGGCAGCGGCCTTGTAGATGGCAAGGCTCGCGTCGCGAAGCTGGGCGGCAAGGTCGTCACCGACGATCTCGCAGCAGCGCTCGAACGAGATGTTCTCGTCGTGGTCGCCCAGGTCGGCCTTGGTAGACGGGGTAAAGATGGGCTCGGGGAGCTTGGAGGCCTCGGTAAGGCCGGCGGACAGCGCGATGCCGCACACGGTACCGTCCTCGTCATAGGTCTTCTTGCCCGAGCCGGTCAGATAGCCACGGACGATGCACTCGACCGGAATCGTCTGCGCCTTGCGCACGAGCATGGAGCGGCCGGCCAGATAGTCGCCGTACTCCGCGAACTCAGCAGGGAAGTCCGCGACGTCCATGCTCACCAGGTGGTTGGGAATGAGGTCGCGCGAGCGGTCGAAC
Organism: uncultured Atopobiaceae bacterium; assembly: GCA_905233865.1. Lineage (GTDB taxonomy): Bacteria > Actinomycetota > Coriobacteriia > Coriobacteriales > Atopobiaceae > CAJOGH01. The sequence goes on along the minus strand of CAJOGH010000003.1, from coordinate 9,134 downwards.
CAGAAGCGCGAGATGCGCGTGAGGACCTCGCCCTTGTGGGGTATCTCGTCGGGAAGGATGAAGTCGTAGGCACTGATTCGGTCGCTGGCCACCATTAGCAGGGTGTCCCCGCAGTCATAGATGTCGCGGACCTTACCGTGGCTGTCGGGTCTCTTGATTATGGCGGACATCCCGCTCCCTCCCGGCGCACTGCGCCCTTGCGTGCCAACAGCCACACATTGTAGCGAAGTGGGCGCGACGGCGCAGGAACACCCGCACGGCGTTAGAGCGCGACCGGCTCCTTGCTCTTCTCGGGCTCTGGCTGGGTGTGCGGAATGTAGAGCGTAAAGGTCGTGCCGTGACCAAGCTCGGAGTCCACGCGGACGTAGCCGTGATGACGGTCGATGATCTCCTTGGTGAGCGCCAGGCCCACGCCCAGGCCACCGCTCTCGCGCTCGCGGCTGGCATCCGAGCGCCAGAAGCGGCTGAACACGCGGTTGAGGTCCTCACGGGCGATGCCGATGCCCGTGTCGGAGACCGAGATCATGACGTCGGAGCGGTCCTGAGCCACGCTCACGACGACCCAGCCACCCTCGGGCGTGTAGCGCAGTGCGTTGCTCATGATGTTGACGACCGCCTGGCGGATCATATCGGCGTCCATGACGGCATGGCAGTCGCGGTGTCCCGTCTCGTCCGAGAAGCGCAGCTTGAGCTCGCGGTCCGCAAAGAGCTGCTCCTGGGACTCGACGATCGAGCGGACCAGCCACACGACATCGGTCTCCTCGGGCTCAAAGCGCGTGGAGCCGTTCTCCATGCGGGACAGCTGGAGCATGGCGTCCACCAGGCGCGCCAGGCGCTTGGTCTCGCTCGCCACGATGGCAAGGTGCTCCTGGTCTGCCGGAAGGACCTCGTCCTGCATGGCCTCGACGGTGGAGAGCATGGCCATGAGCGGGGTGCGCAGCTCGTGGGCTACGTCCGATGTCAGGCGATGCTCGAGCTTGATGTCCTTTTCCAGGTTGGCGGCCATGTCGTCAAAGGTGGCACCCAGCTGGCCGATCTCGTCATAGCCCTGGAGGTTCGTGCGCGCGGAGAGGTCCCCGTTGCGGATGCGCTGTGCCGTGGCCGCAATCCTCTTGATGGGGTGGCCCAGCGAGCGCGAGATGAGATAGCCCATGACACAGGAGAGCGCGACGGCCACGACGGCAGCCACGCCAAGCGCCATGTAGCTACGGCCCAGGAACTCAGCATCACCATGTGTGAGCAGGGAGTCAGAGCCAAAGGCCCACATGCGGACCGTGCCCACGACCTCGCCGGAGGCCGTCACCACCGGTGCCGTGACCAGCGACTCGTCTGCGCTGGGCATGTGGTTGGACTCGATTTCCAAAGACGAGCCGCCCTTGTTCAGGCGCGCGTCGTCATAGATGACCTCGCCATCTTGGTTTATCACCTGCATGCCCACGTCGGTCGAGACAGACGACGCGGTGGCAACGGCGCTGAGCACGCCCGCGGTCCAACCGCCGTCGCGCTCGTAACGGTTGCCGAGCTCGGCGGCAGTCGAGTTCGCCAGCTGCTCCATGTTCGTGCGGGCATAGCGGCTGAACTGCGACTGCCAGACGGTACCCAGCACCACGGCAAGGACGCCGCAGGTGAGCACCGCGGCAAAGGCAAAGCTCACGGTCAGCCGCTCGGCAAAGCTCACCGACGGCGCCGTCCCCGACCTCGTCGTGTTCCAGCTTGCGCGCGCGGCATCGCCTGTTGGCCCGTCGGCGTCGCCCTTGCGACCCCTTCGGCCGATCTCAAAGATGGCCACGCGTGTTACTCGCCTGCGGTCGCGGGCGCCTCAAAGCGATAGCCCACACCGTGGACGGTGTAGAGCCAGCGCGGGTTGCGCGGGTCGTCGCCCAGCTTTGCGCGAAGGTTCTTGACGTGAGAGTCGATGGTGCGCTCGTAGCCCTCAAAGTCATAGCCCAGGACCTTCTCCACGAGCTCCATGCGCGTGTACACACGACCCGGATAGCGCGCGAGCGTGGTGAGGAGCTTGAACTCGGAGGCGGTCAGGTCGACCTCCTTGCCCTCGACCATGACCTTGTGGCCGGAGATGTCCACGACCAGGTCGCCAAAGTCCAGGGTCTCCAGCGCGGGCTCGCTCTCCGTGTGGGCGCGGCGCAGCAGGGCGCGCACACGGGCAATGAGCTCGCGGGGCGAGAAGGGCTTGATCAGGTAGTCATCGGCGCCCAGCTCCAGACCCACGATACGATCCTCGATGCCGTCCTTGGCCGTGACCATGATGATGGGCACGTCAGAGGTGTCGCGGATGGCGCGGCACACGCGCTCGCCCGAGAGCTTGGGGAGCATGAGGTCCAGGACGATAAGGTCAAAGGTGTACTTCTCGAACTCCTCGATGGCGCTCTGGCCATCACCGACGCAACGAACGAGATAGCCGTCCTTCTCAAGATAGGCGGTCACAACGTCGCGAATGGTCTTCTCGTCCTCGACCAGGAGGATCTTCTTTGCCTCTGAAGCCATCGGGCCTCCCTCTAGGTTCGCCGATACGTACATGTCTTGTAGTCACACAGGGTTAGTGTAGCACCGCGAACGCCGCTAGAGTGCGAAGGTGCGCAGCGTAACCGATGAGGGGTAGCCAGTGTCGACGTTCTTGAGCGTCGCAAAGGTTGCAAAGGTCTGAACGAGGCCCACGGTCGCGGGATACTCGCCGTAGTCAACAGTGTGGCTTGCCGCAGCCAGGATGGAGTATGTCCTGGCAACCGTGTCCACCACAAAGTACGAGGACACGCTCTTGATGACGTACAGGCCACGACCGTTGCCTGCAACGCCGGCAAAGGGCTCGCGGGCAAGGCGGACAAACGGACCGGTGCCGTGACCAATGTAGGTGCCCATGGACGCGAGCAAGCCACCCGACGAATAATTGGCCTCGATGGAAAAGGCAAACTCATCGCCAATGCGAACGGCGCACATGGGGCGAACGCTCACGGGAAGCACCAGCTGGTCGATGACAGAGCCCATGTCGTTGTCGAGCGAATAGGCCGTGATGCCGTAGTAGGTCCCCTCGTCGTTGCGCACGCGCGGACAGAGGGTGACCGTCGAGGCGCTCGCACAGGGGGCCGCCGCAAAGCGACCACGCGACTCCACGACCGACTTGGCGCTGCCCTGGCCCGAGCGCCATAGGTAGCAGTAGGAGCTGTCATTGGTCTTGCTGCCGCTAGTCGAGGGCATAACCTGCCAGATGACGCGCGGACCGGCACAGCAGGCCTGGGGCGGGTCGTAGTTGGCATCGGACTGCCAGAGCTCCATAGCCTGGGCTGTCAGGGCGCCGTCGGCAAAGGGAGCGCCGTACAGGCGCCAGGAACGGTCGAGGGTGTTGAGCTCAACCCAGGCAAACACCTCGTCCGAGCAGTGGGCGTCGTAGATGACCCAGTTACTCGTGCCACTCATGCACCTGGTGACGACATCGGAGCTATTTCCCGACAAGAGCGAGACGGCTGTGGCCTTAAAGAGGTGCGAGGCGGAGTCTCCCTGCTCTATGGCAGCGACCCAAGTGGGCGAGCCCTCGCGGGGCGCGCAGCCCAGCGAAAGGTCGTATGAGCCGGTCTCGGATATCTGAAGGTCCACCTGCTGGTAGCTCTCGAGGATGTTCGTGGACTGCGAATCGTCGACGACGACAGGCTCGGAGGTGTCCGAGCCTGAGGGGTGGGAGCAGCCGGGAAGCAGCTGCACGAGCGCAGCCGCGCCGGCAGCGACCCCCGCGGTCTTTATGAGCCCGCGCCTGGTGGTGAGTATGCGTCGCCTGTCAGCCATGCCCTAGCCCCGTGCCCTGTCGTCATCAAACGAAAGGCCCTCGAAGCGCTCGAACACGGTGTCCACGCGCGTCAGGAAGCTGCGCGGGTCAAAGATCGCGTCAAGCGTAGGCGCATCAAGCGGGCAGTCCTTGTCGGCCTCAAGACGCTCGCGGAGGTCGGGCCCGTCCACGGCAGCGTGAACATCATCCCACACGGCCATGGAGTTGCGCTGCACGACCTTGTAGGCATCCTCGCGCGTCATGCCGGTGTCCACAAGGGCAAGGAGGACCTTGGACGAGAAGATGAGACCACGCGTGAGGTTGAGGTTGGCCATCATACGCGCGGGGTAGAGCACCAAACCGTCCACGATACGGATCAGACAGGTGAGCATATGGTCGAGCGCAATGAAGGAGTCGGCCTGCGCCACGCGCTCGGCGGAGCTGTGAGAGATGTCGCGCTCGTGCCAGAGGGCGACGTTGTCAAAGGCAACCTGGGCATTGGCCTTGACCACACGCGACAGACCGCAGACCTTCTCGAGCGTGATGGGGTTGCGCTTGTGGGGCATGGCGCTCGAGCCCTTCTGGCCAGCGCGGAAGGGCTCCTCGGCCTCAAGGGTATCGGTCTTTTGCAGGCTGCGGATCTCGGTGGCAATGCGCTCGCAGGTGGCGGCGCAGGTGGCCAGGACGCCAGCCAGGTACGCATGGTGGTCGCGAGAGATGACCTGCGTGGACAGCTGGTCGGCAACAAGCCCCATGCGCTCGCACACGAAAGCCTCAACAAAGGGGTCGATGCTGGAGTAGGTGCCGTTGTTCTCAAGCCACACATTGACATCCTCGCTGCCGGAGAAGGTCACGGTATCGCTCTTGCTGCCGCCGAGGTAATTGGTGACCTCGCTGTCATAGGCGAAGGTATTTGCCTGACTGCTATAGCCGATCTTCGCAACGCCCTTGGCGGAGCCGCTGACCCACTGGATCTTGTCATTGTAGTCACCGGATGCCTGATTCACCGTGAGGGAATCCGTATCGGATACCTTCAGCGTGAAGGACGAGCCGCTGGAACGGGTAATGCCCGTCAGCCCTGCGTTGAAGATGTTGAGCACGTCGCTGGTGCTCTCATCCGTGCCGGTCACAAAGCCGGAGACGCTGTCTTTTCCTGCGCCGTTGGTGAGGAAGAACGTCGTCACGCCCGTGCCGCTGACCAGGCTGTCCTTGCCTGCGCCGCCATAGAGGGATGTCGTGCCGGTACCGCCATAGAGTGTCTCAGCCGCCTTGCTGCCCATGATGGTGGTGTTGGCCTTGCCGCCGGTGACGCTCACGATGTTCTTGAACATGGCGTTCGAAAGATCCACGGAGATGTCATCCTCGTAGTCGCCCAGATAAATTCCGCTGTCCTTGCTCCCGTAGAAATAGTCCGCAATGTCGTCGGCACTTGCAACGCTGACTGTCTTGCCATCCGCAACGGAGTAGACTTTCTTGCCGTTGACGAGAAGCTTCACGGCTCCCGTTGTACCATCCGTGGTCACGTTCTGGAGATCCAAAGTGCCCTTGCCGCTCTTCACGGTAACATTCCCGCTGGTGCCGTCATCAGAAACCGTCATGTCCGCAATGTTCCCGTCAACGAGATACACCGCATCCGCGCTATCGATGTCGAAACCGGCTACGAAGCCCGTGGCCGTATCCGCTCCGCTGGAGGTTCCAACGCCCACATAGACGCCCGTGTTGTTCGCAATCACCAGCTCATCCTTGCCTGCGCCGCCGTAGATGCTATCGTTGGCACCGGCATAGAGGACATCGTCCTTGGAACCGCCCACGAGAAGATCGCCATCCGTGCCGTTGACGGTACCAACAAGAACCGCCTTGTTGGTGAGGGAGGAGGCATTGATAGTGGTGGCCTCGTCCTTCACCCAGCCAAGGTCAACCTTGTTCTTGCTTGCAGTGTTGTCAACCAGCGTGACAGCATAGAAGCCGCCGGAGGCTGTGACCGTCGCCTGGCCGCTGGTTCCCGCAGTGGTGACTTTGCTGTAGTCCAGAACGCCGTCCGTGGACAGGCCGCCGGTTGCCGTAACCGTTTTGGCATTTGCAATCGAGGCATCATTGACCAGGATGGAGTCGCTGCCGTAGGTGTAGTCGGCAATGTTGGCTGCAGCACCCGCGGTCGCGATATCGAACACATCCTTTCCGGCACCGCCGGTGATGGTGTTGTTTGCAGCCGCAGAGAAAATCGTATCATTACCGGAACCCGCCTTGACGGTACTGAAGGTAATGCCCGTACCGACCTTGATATCGTTGTTGCCGTCGCCGCCATCGATGGACCACTCCGACCCTGCGGTGGTGATGCCCGAGAAATCGATGACATCCGCATCCTTGCCGCCCTTCACCGTCCAGTTGGAGGCAGTTCCAAGGTTAGTGACACCTGTATCTCTCTTGATTTCATTCTTCCCATCGCCGCCGTCCACGAAGACGCCGCTGGCTACCGTGCCGTTTGCAGCCGCAAACGTGATACTGTCGTTCCCCGCGCCGCCGACAATGGAGGAATCCGCATACGCCAAGACTTTAATCTCGTCATTTCCAGCGCCGCCGCTTAATGTGACCGCTTTCTTGGGATCTGCCGAGTAATCAATTTTATCATTGCCGCTGCCGGTCAAGACTTTTGTAATCTTGTTCGTCCCACCACCGGTGATTTCTTGTGTCTGTGTGCTGGTGCTTCCGTCATAGGAATAAACCGTCCCATCAAAGCCGACGGTTCCGAGATACTGCCCGAACTCGGAATTGGACTGACGTCCGGTCCAAATGACATTTCCGCCCTTGAAGTAGGCATAGACTTTGTTGGAAGTATCGGACTCGGCACCGAGAATAGATACCGCAGCCACCCCATTGGCGCCGATCGTTTCGCCCAGTGCCGTTGTCTTGACGGAATTGCTGATGGTATCCGTGAGCGTGTTGGTGGAGGTAATGGTCACCTGTGAAATATCCTTCGTGAGAACATAGGTAGCTGCTGTGGTAGCATCTGTCGCATCTGTCTGATGAACAATGTTTTCGCCGTAAGCACCGACCGTGTAGGATGCATCTGTATTGGCTTTAGTTCCCGTTGTTCCGAGATAAACCACCTCGTCTTTTGCCAGTCCAGACACGACACCATCCCAAGTGACGTTCGCGGTGGTTCCGGTCTCTACTCCCACCACGTCCCCACCGGTTCCTGTGGTTTTGATAATGCCGGTGTAGCTGTCGCCGAGGGCAACGGCACCGGACTTCAACTCAACGGACGCCGCGACAACCGCCCCCGTGCCTGCGCCGAAGTTGATTTCTGTCCCGTTTGCCGATACGTAATAGGTTTTTCCACCACAGGTGATGGTTTTTCCGTTATCTGCCGACAGATACAAAGCGGTCGCTGTCGTCGTAGACAGAGAAAAAGTAGTGGAAGACGACGCAAGCTTGACGTGTAGCTGGTCGAACGCCGACGTCACATAAGTGGTTAGAGCACCCTGGGTCACAACCCCCGCAGTTACGGTAGAACCGTCCACCTTGATTTTAAGATAATTCGCGCCTGCGGTGAGCTTTTTCTCATCTGTAATAGCTGTCGTGCTGCTTAATTTAGTCGCGGCAGTATTGGTGTTGTCCACAAGGTAGTAATAAGTACCGGTTGAAGAACTCAAGCTGATGGTATCGCTATTCGCGAACCTTTGAAGGTCAAAGACCCAATTTTTCACCATAGATAATAACCTCCGTTTACATATAGATTTTCTTCTCAGAATCCCCTGCATCCCATCCTTCTCCTGTATGGGATGCCGGTGAACCCTGCTTCGTTCGTCCCGCGCATCGGAGAGTGCATCCTTCACCTTGCATGTTCGACCTTGCAGTTTTTCTGCCCATGCAGGGATGCTTCCCCTATGCTTCAGGACGCCCATCCGCAGGAACAGCTTGCCGAGGCTTTTTTTCTATGATTTTTATTTTTATCCTCGGCAGGATGCTCATGTGGATGCCGATGTGATGCGGCAGGCTACGCTATCCCCACCTCATCCGTCAGCCTGTCGGCTGCCACCTTCCCCTCGAGGGGAAGGCTGAACGCTTCTTCCGATGTCCCGTTCCCTCTTCTTAGTATCTGCCTCCGCAGGATGCCGATTTCCTCCATGCTGAGATTTTCCTTCAGGATGGCGGCGGTTTCATTCGCCTGGTCCTCGTAGGCTTTTCGGAGGAACCGGGGCGTAACGCCCTGCTTCCGCAGCGTGTACACAAATCTGTCGTAGTTGATCGGGCTGCCGTCTGTCTCGATGCAGACAAAGGCATCCTTCTCGCCCCGCTTTAGGAGCCCGCGCATCTTCTGGTCGCTCCGCCAGCGGGAGAGCTGGCTTTTCAGCCTGCCGTCGATGACGACATCGCGGACAAGGCTCGCCGAGCGAAGGGGCGTGAAGCCGTACCTGCCGCCCTTGCGGTGGACCAGCTGACGCACGATGTGGATGCAGCCGTATTTCAAATCGACATGGTCCCAGGTCAGCCCCAGCATCTCTCCGGTGCGAAGGCCCGCGCCATAGAGCAGCATCAGGGGCATATGGTAGGGATGCAGGAAGGGATACTGCTTGATGATGCGCTCCGCATCCGGTGCGGACACGGCACGGGTCTCCTTTGCCTTGCGGTAGCTTCCCTTGTCCGGCGTGTAGTACTTCGCGGGATTGGCGGAAAGCCGGCCTTCCTTGACGGCGCAGTCCAGAGAAAGGCGGAGCACGTTGAACATCATGCGCGCGGTCTGGTAGGAGTCTCCGTTCGCCACCAGCCGCGTCTCCGTATCCCTCAAATCCTGCTCCGTGATATCTTGGATATCCTTTCCCCCCAGATACCTGACGGCACGCTTGACCGCCACCCGATAGGAGGCGAGAGTCGTTTCCCTTACGCTCTCCCGGATGCTGTCAAGCCAGACTTCGGCGAGTTCCCCAAGAAACATATCTCTCCCTCACTTTTAAAATCACTAGCTACTTGATACTCAACTTTTCGTTGCCATTATAGGGCATATTCTCTGCCTTGTCAAGTTTTGCAGACAGATTCTGATGTAAAAATAAGATGTTTGATAAATCGATATATGCCGCACCATACAAGGATTAGAGCGTAATTTTATCACTCAAAAAATCAAATATATCAAGTAGTTATACAACATGCCCTTGAAATCACTGGGTTTCAGGGCATTTTTTTGCGTTTGTCTGCAAAATTTGTCTGCATGTTTTGCAGACAAATCTGCGCAACCCGCTGTTTTCCTGCCTTCCGCGCCTCATTTGTCTGCAAAATTTGTCTGCATGGGCGCAGTGATACAGCATAACACGGTACAGCGGCATGAAAAAAGCCGCTCTCCGTCATTACGGAAGAGCGACAG
>CAJOGH010000002.1 GCA_905233865.1 uncultured Atopobiaceae bacterium | reverse complement strand
CTGCGCGGCTATGTCCTGCTGGGCGGCGGCGTCCTGGGAGGTCTGCTCGGGGGTGACGGCAGCCTCCTGCGTCGGGGCGGCGATGTCCTGCGTCGGGACGGCATTGTCCTGAGGAAGGACGCTGCCCATCATATTTTGGACGGTTGAAGATGCGGCCGCCCCCATGGGCTGGGCCGTGTCGCGCCACTGCGCGAGCGCGTCGGTCGGCACGCTCGAGGAGATCATGAGCGCGGACAGCACGAACGCCGTCACCTTGCGTACGCTGGATGTAGCCATAGCTGGCACCCCTTCTTCTCTGACACCCCATCAGATGCATATGTATACAGATTCAATTCTATCTGACTTCAGTCTAAAAGGGCGCTTAATGGGAGGGGGAATGCTTTCAGGTTTGGGGAGTCGAAGGATCGCTGTAGTCACGAAACACGACCGCGTGCCAGGGGGACGGAGGCCAGGCACCTTTCAACTTCACCAGGCGGGCACGTCGTTTCGCGCACGGTGCCGTAGCGTTTGTCAGAAATGACATCCCAGCCTGGTAGCTTCTTCGAACCTTCATGCTCTTCTCGACCGACGGACGAAAGCGCAACACTCGTACCTGCATCTTTACAAAGACGCCTGAATCCATCTGTTCAGTTCTCTTTAACCATTACCAGGCTGGCATGTCGTTCCTGCCACAATCGTCCAAGGTTGCGAGCCCAGCCGACGGAGAGAGTGGCCTCGCCTCGTCCGTCGGCGCACTGAGCCGGACAACTACTTGTTCAATGTCACGACATAGTGTCGCATTGATGTCGCGACGTGGTTGCGCCTGACGAGAAGCCCCGGGAGCTGATGAGCCACTGCAAGCGGGAGGGTATACCCTGACTTCAAGCTAAAAGGGTACTTAATGAGAGGGGTAATGCTTTCAGGTTTGGGGAATCGGTGGCAGCTGGTGCGCGGGCACGTCTATCGGTCGAGCCACTCCTGCGCGCCGTAGACGTGGACATCACCGTCCTGGAACGAACCCGTGCCAGCATAAATGACATCCATCTCGCCTTGTTGCCAATCAAGGTCCCGCGCGACCGTACGAACACCAGACGAGAACCTTGACCTGTACGTCATCGATGACTTGATCTCGCAAAGGCAGCGCGGGGCACGCAGAGTCAAGTCAAGCATATCGACCTCGATCTTGCTGTCGTCACGATAGAAGTAAAGCGCGGGACGCCTAAGCTTGGCGTAATGACGTTTAAGCTGCTCGGAAATGATGAAGCTCTCGAATACGGAGCCGTAGTGTGAGCTCCTGGCCAACTCCTGTCCGCTTTGGATGGATAGTAGATGGCACAAGAGTCCCGTGTCGAGAAAGTAGAGCTTTGGGGCCTTTGTGAGACGCTTTGACACATTTGCAGCATACGGACGCAGCAAATGAATGAGGAAGCTGGACTGCAGAATTGACAGCCAGGACTTAACGGTCTGCACGCTAACACCAACGTCTCGGGCAATACCTGCGTAGTTTACAAGAGAGCCTGCGCGGTCTGCGCATGCAACGAGAAAGCTCCTAAAGTCGCTCTCATTCCGCACGTCCAGGTAGCCAACAACATCACGCGTGACATAGGTATCGACATAGTTGTCATAGAAGACCGGTGTCGGTATGGGAGACACATGTAGACCGGGATAAAACCCGCGAACAATCTCCTGCTGAATTGCCAGATCGATTTCCTGATCCGCCGCTGAGGAGTCCTTATCGTACGCAAACAGCTCTGAATGGGTAAGCGGCGGCAGATAGGCGATGCCCACCCTGCCCGCAAGCGACTGCTTGATGGAGCGAAGCAAGAGAAAGTTCTGGGAGCCAGAGAGGATGAACTCACCCATAATGCTGTCTCTATCCACTCGAGCCTGCAACGCAGAGAAGAGTTCTGGAGCGCGCTGAGCCTCATCGATGATCGTGCAAGGAGATAGGGATGCGACAAACCCCGACGGATCGATAGTCGCCCGCGAGAATACTTGGGGATCTTCGAGATTGACGTATTCATAGTCAGTAAAGATGCTCTTGACCAGAGTGGTCTTTCCGCTTTGCCGGGGTCCGGTAACGGAAACGATGGGATACCAAGAGGCAAGATCGACTATGTTGCTAGCAATGACTCTCTCTATCACCTGTTACACCGATTCCTATGATGATATTACCACAATCGATAAGTAGAGAGTACCATAATCGATAAGTAGGGAGTACCATAATCGCTAAGTAGGCTTGCTACCAGGACGTTTAATAGACCGCGAGCTACCGCACGCAGCTGCCCATCCTGAGGGTCCTCCAGAGGGCCACCGGCGTGCCGGCCGCAAGGATCCGGCGGGAGCTCGAGGCCTTGTCCTGCACGTCGCTCGACTCCAACCTGTGGGTGTTCGACCACAGGACGGACGAGTCCGACCAGCTGGCGGCCGCGATGGGGCTAGGCGATCTGAGGAAGAAGTTCATGTCGACCAGGGATGTGAAGGCCGTGTTCGCAAAGGCGAGGAAGGCCGGTATACCACACAAGAAATAGTCGAACGAATAGTGTTAGTTTCCGCACGTAAAAGGGGTCGTTTAAGTCCAATTTGCTGCCAAAGTCAGGATTGCAGCTTCACCAAGCTGGCACGTTGTTTCGCGCACGGAGCCGTAGCGTTTGTCAGAAATGACATCCCAGCCTGGTAGTTGCTTCCAACCTTCATGCTCTTCTCGGCCGACTTACGGGAACACGACGCTCGTACCTGCATCTTTGCAAGGACACATGAACCCATCTTTTCAGTTTTCGTTAACCATTACCAGGCTGGCATGTCATTCCTGCCGCGATCATCCAAGGTCTCGAGCCCAGCCGACGGCAGAGTGGCCTCGCCTCTTCCGTTGGCACACCGAGCCGGACAGCTACTTATTCAATGGCGCGGCATCGTGTCGCATTGATGTCGCGACATTGTCGCGTGGGGTGGCAGGCCAGCGGAGGCTGGCTGGCACGGATCGATGCTTGATGGCAGCTGCACTGGGGGCGTTTAGCGGAAGCTCTTGTCAACCACACCGTTTGCGGCGGATTGGGAACCGCTCGCCGCCAAGATACGAACATATGTTCTATTTTGGGTAGGATTGTGGCAAGGAGATGATGCAGTGCCCCACACGGGCGGAGAGGAGGGTCGCGATGGGAAGGATGGAGATCACGATCAAGAGGACAGTGAAGGACAGCGTGTTCTGCCACCTCTTCTCCAAGGCGAGGTACGCGCTCGAGCTGTACCGCTCGCTCCACCCCAAGGACAAGGACACGGGCGAGGGCGACATCGAGCACGTGACAATCGAGAACATCGTCTCCGAGGGCGAGTACAACGACGTCGGCATCATGGTCGGCGGGAGGCTGCTCGTGCTCGTGGAGGCGCAGTCGACGTGGTCGCCCAACATCGTGACGCGCATGCTGTTCTACCTGTCCGAGACCTACAAGCGCATCGTGAGCCAGCGCAAGCGCCGGCTCTACTCCCCCGTTGTCCTGGAGATGCCCGTGCCGGAGCTCTACGTCGTGTACACGGGCGACAGGGACGTGCCCGACGTCGTCAGGTTCAGCGACGTGTGCGTCGGGCGCGAGGAGGGCTCGCTGGACCTGCGCGTGAACGTCCTGCGGGGCGGGTCGCCCGACGTGATTGGCGAGTACGTAGCCTTCGCGCACGAGGCCGACGAGGTGAGGGTCGACGACGATATCGAGCCGGAGGCGAAGCCGCGGGAGCTGATGAGACGCTGCAAGCGGAAGGGTATACTAAAGGAGTACCTGGAGCAGTTCGGCAAGGAGGTCGAGGGCATCATGTCTATTCTGTTCGACCAGGAGCGCGAGACGGCGCTCTACCATGAGGAGATCAGAGAGAAGGCCGAGGCCGAGGGGCTTGCCAAGGGGCGTGCCGAGGGGCTTGCCAAGGGGCTTGCCAAGGGCGTCAAGAAGGTCATGCACGCTATGGGTTACTCTGCAGAGGGAGCGATGGACTTTCTTGAGATAGAGGAAGAGGAGCGGCCTGCCATCCTCGAACTGCTTGAGGATGAGTAGCGCGGACGCGAACATGCCGCGCCCACAAGGGTGCAGCGTTGCTCTCACGCATCAAGCAACGACAGGGGTCATCGGCGTTCAGCCGACGGCCCCCTGCGCTCTCAACGGATGCAGCCTTCCTACTCAACAGGGACTCCCGTCGCATGGATTCTGGCCCTCGCCAAGCGCACAGGTCAGTCGTGGGTGATGGGTGCGAAGGTCGCGCCGCAGTGAGCTGCAAGGTCATCAGGCGCCAGCTCGAGTGAGATGCCGCGCGCACCGCCGGAGACAGAGATGATGTCATGCTCGGTCGCCGACTCGTCAATGAGCGTGGCGAAGCGCTTGCGCATGCCTATGGGCGAGCAGCCACCACGGACGTAGCCGGTGAGCGCCTCAAGGTCGGCAACATGCACCATACTCAGGCTCTTGTGTCCGCTGGCAGCCGCCGCACGCTTGAGGTCAAGCTCGGCGGCAACGGGCACGCAGCACACGACATGGTCGCCATCGGGTGCCGCGCACACGAGCGTCTTGAAGGCGCTCGCAGGGTCCTGGCCCAGCTGCTGGGCAATGTGGACACCCAGCGTGGAGCCATCGTCGTCACCATGCTCATAGGTACGCGTCACGTAGGCGATGCCCGCTCGGTCAAGCTCGCGCATGGCATTGGTCTTAGGTGCGCGTGCCTTGGACTTGCGGCTCACCGCTTGTCCCCGGCCGATGACTTCGCGGCACGCTTGCTCTTATCGCCCTTGGCCCTGGGCTTGTCGCCGTGGGCGCCGCTCGCCTTGTGCTTGGCGCGGGCTGCCATGCGCTCGCGGTCGCGCTCAAGGATAGGTGCGAGGAAGCGGCCGGTGTAGGAGTCGGGACAGGCCGCGACGTCCTCGGGCGTGCCGGCGCACACGATGGTGCCGCCGCCCTCGCCGCCCTCGGGACCCAGGTCGATCAGGCGGTCGGCGACCTTGATCACGTCAAGGTTGTGCTCGATGACCAGGACCGTGTTGCCGGCGTCCACCAGGCGCTGGAGCACCTCTACGAGCTGGCGGACGTCCTCAAAGTGCAGGCCCGTGGTGGGCTCGTCCAGGATGTAGAAGGTACGGCCGGTCTGCTGGCGCTGGAGCTCCTTGGCAAGCTTGACGCGCTGGGCCTCGCCGCCGGAGAGCGTCGTTGCGGGCTGGCCCAGGCTTATGTAGCCCAGGCCGACGTCATAGAGGGTCTGCAGCTTGCGCCGAATCTTGGGGATGTTGGCAAAGAAGGCAAGCGCCTCGGCAACGGTCATGGCCAGGACCTCGGCAACGTTCTTGCCGTTGTAGGTGACCTCGAGGGTCTCGCGGTTGTAGCGCGCGCCGTGGCAGACCTCGCAGGGGACGTAGATGTCGGGGAGGAAGTTCATCTCGATCTTGATCTGGCCGTCGCCGTGACAGGCCTCGCAGCGCCCGCCCTTGACGTTGAACGAGAAGCGCCCCGGACTGTAGCCGCGGGCACGGGACTCGGGCGTGGAGCTAAAGAGCGCGCGCAGGTCGTCCCAGAGGCCGATGTAGGTGGCGGGGTTGGAGCGTGGCGTGCGGCCGATGGGGCTCTGGTCGATGTCGATGACCTTGTCGATGCGGTCGACTCCCTCAATCTTGCGATTCGGGCCCACGGGGCGCTTGGAGTGCTGGACGGCATTGGTGAGCGCGGGCGCGAGCGTGTCGGTGACCAGCGACGACTTGCCCGAGCCGGAGACGCCGGTGACCACCGTGAGGGTGCCCAGCTCGATCTTGACGTCGATGTCGTGCAGGTTGTTGGTGCTCACGCCCTTGAGCCGGATGGAGCCAGAACGAGGGTTGCGACGCTTGGCCGGAAGCTCCACCATGCGGCGGCCGCAGAGGAAGTCGCCGGTGATCGAGCCGGGCGTGTCCATGATCTCGCGCGGCGTGCCCTGCGCCACGACCTTGCCGCCCAGGACGCCCGCGCCCGGACCCATGTCGATGACATGGTCGGCGGCCAGGATCGTGTCCTCGTCGTGCTCGACGACGATGACGGTGTTACCCGCGTCGCGCAGGCGCTCGAGCGTGTGGATGAGGCGGTCGTTGTCGCGCTGGTGGAGGCCGATGGAGGGCTCGTCCAGGATGTAGAGGACGCCCATGAGGCCGGCGCCTATCTGCGTGGCCAGGCGGATGCGCTGGGCCTCGCCGCCGGAGAGCGTCGCGGAGGCGCGGGACAGGGTGAGGTAGTCAAGGCCGACGTCCACCATGAAGCGCAGGCGCTCGCAGATCTCGCGCACCACGCGGCCTCCGATCGTGACCTGGCGCGGCGTGAGCTCGAGGCCCTCCAGCCAGGCAAGTGCTTCGCTGCAGCTCATGTTGCAGACCTCAAAGATGTTGCGGTCACCCACCGTGACGGCGAGCATCTCGGGGCGCAGACGCGCGCCGCCACAGCTGGCGCACGGCTCCTCGTGGATGTAGTTCTCCAGGCGGGCGCGCATGGCCTCGTTGGAGGTCTCGTTGTACTTCTCGAACAAGATGTTTCGCACGCCCGAGAAGGTCGTGAGCCAGTGGGTGTCGCGCCCGTCGAGCGTCACGTAGTCCACGCGGATCTTACGCGAGCCCATGCCGTCCAACAGCGCCTTGCGCACGCGCGGGGGCAGGTCGCGCCACGGGGTCTCGGGGTCCAGCTTGAAGTGGCGCACAATGGCGGCCATGACCTGCGGGTAGTAGTTGGAGCGGCCAAAGAAGGTGCCCATGACCCCGTTGGTCACGTTGAGGGTGTCGTCCTCGATGAGGGCCTCGGCGTCCACGACCTTGCGAAAGCCCAGGCCGTCGCAGTCAGGGCAGGCTCCGTAGGGCGCGTTGAACGAGAAGTCACGCGGCTGCAGGTCGTCGATGGAGTGGCCGTGCTCGGGGCAGGCCAGGGCGAGCGAGTACTGCAGCAGCTCGTCCGGGAAGCGCTCGGGGTCGTCGCGATCGGCCAAGAGCAGCGCGCCCACCTTGCCCGAGGCTATGCGGGTGGCGGTCTCCACCGCCTCGGCGATGCGGCCGATGGAGCTCGAGCGGATCACGATGCGGTCCACGACCACCTCGATGGTGTGCTTGAGCTTCTTGTCCAGGGTTATCTCCTCGTCCAGGCCGCGCACCTCGCCGTCCACGCGCACGCGGGAGAAGCCCTCGCGACGCAGGTCCTCAAAGAGCTTGGTGTACTCGCCCTTGCGGCCCAGGACGACCGGTGCCAGCATGATGGCGCGGCGGCCCTCCCCTGCCTCGAGGATCTTGTCAGCCACCTGGTCGGTGGTCTGGCGCTCGATGACGCGCCCGCACTCGGGGCAGTGCGGCGTGCCCACGCGCGCAAAGAGCAGGCGCAGGTAGTCATAGATCTCGGTGACCGTACCCACCGTGGAGCGCGGGTTCTTGGAGGTCGTCTTCTGGTCGATCGAGACGGCCGGCGAAAGACCGTCGATGGAGTCCAGGTCGGGCTTGTCCATCTGGCCCAGGAACTGACGCGCATAGGAGGAGAGGCTCTCCACGTAGCGGCGCTGGCCCTCGGCGTAGATGGTGTCAAAGGCGAGGCTGGACTTGCCCGAGCCGGACAGTCCCGTGATCACGACGAGCTGGTCGCGGGGTATCTTGACGTCGACGTCGTCAAGGTTGTGCTCGCGCGCGCCGCGTATGGTAATGAACTCCTCCGCCATGGTCCCTCCTGGGTCGAAAGCGTGGCAGACCCCCTCACCGTACCCCGCGAGTCGCTGGGCAATGCGCGCGGGCGGGCTTTTGCATGAAAAAAGGGCGAGAGGAGCGCGTGGCTCTTCTTTGCAGTGGAACTGCTGCGTCGTGCAAGCTGGCGCAAGCTGGCGCGGCAGCGTTATCCGCTTGAATGTAATTTGAATCCCCGAACGTACGTGCTATCATATAGCTAACGAGTTGCCTGCGATTTGGGTCAGGCAGCGTCGTTATCTGACAATGGTCGCTAGTTGCCGCTAGCGACCATTTTTAGCGTCGCGCCTGCGCGCATAGACCAGAACGTGCGGCTCACAGGAGCGTCAGATTCCGTACCAGGCTATCCCCTCGCCAGACCAGCCCAGGCGCACGAGCGTATCGTGCTCGTGGCGGCTCGTCGTGAAGTTATGGGCGCCCGCGACTGCATTGGGGTTGTACTCGCGCCAAACCGGCACGCCGCCCTCGCCCGCGCTCCTCCAGCCAACGCCCTCGTAGGTCCAGCCAACGCTCACCAGGACATCGCGCTCGTGCGCGTCGGTCGTGTAGTGGTGGTCGCCAGCGTAGGCATTGTACAGGCGATAGACCTCCGTGCCCTTAGAAGGCGCCGTCCAGCCCACACCCTCGTAGGTCCAACCGGCGGCTGCGACAGCATCGCGCTCGCCAACGTTAGCCGTGTAGAAGTGCTCACCAGAGTTGGGATTGTAAAGCCGGTGCATGGGCAAGCCTTTGTCGACCGGCTCGACATTGCCCACAAAGGTCGCACGACCTATGGCCTGGCCAGGCTCATAGCCTGAGTCGCCAAAGACAAGGAGCCAGTCGCCGGCTACAGCGGCCGTCGGGCAGTACAGGGGCGAGAGGGACACGCTCTTGCCATACGCCTCGAGCGTGCTCGAGCCCACACGGATCATAGCAACGTCAGGCGCTGCGTTTCCGGGCACGGACACACCCGCCAGCGCACTCGCCATGCCACTGCCCACCAGGAACACCGCATCCTTGGTCGCGGCCATGGCAACGTTATTGGAGTCAAAGTCACTGGGAAGGTTGAGCACGGCCTCGGACATGTCGCTTACCTGGCCTACCGAGCCGTCTGCGGCCACGGTCACGCGCTCGATCGCGCTCTGGGACGACACCGTCGCGGAGGTTTCGTTGAGCGTCGCCACGTACAGGACGTCCCCGCAAACGGCAACCTTTGGCTGGCAAAAGAGCGCCTTGTCACGCAGGCGCGGGAGAACGGCGGCCTGGCTGACGTCATAGCTGCCCAAGTTGACGTGGTACACCGCCATGTTCGCGCGACCCGTGTCGGGAGCCGTCACGGCAGCGACTGCCATGAGATTGGAACCCACATACGCGAGCACCGGCTCGGCGCCCCGGTCGACGAAGGTCTCACTGGGGTAGCTCGCGACCAGGGAGAACGCCCCCTTGGGACCGTCCGCGCGATAGAGCTGCCACGAATCCGGAGCGCCCACCTTTCCGGCTGGAACCGCGCCCATCACGAACACGCCGTCTGGACCGACGGCGAGCGAGCCCCTGTCCATGTGCTCGGGGAGCTCCATGAAGTCCCAGCTAGCTCCGCCATCGGCCGAGAAGGCCACACCCAGCCAGCTCGACACGCCCGCCGGGTCGCCCTGGATGCCGGCGTAGAGCGTGCCGTCCGGCCCTTCGCAGAGCGAGGTGGGGATACCGGCTATGACCGAGCCGTCCGAGAGCACCTGGGGAGTTGCCAGGTCGCGCTCGAACAGCGGCACCTGGGGCTGGCTCGCGGGAGCCACGAGGGCAAAGGCGCGACAGGCCTCGCGACCCTGGTCCGTCGTGATGCGCACGGGCACGACGCCGCTGGCAAGGCCATCCGGCCACGCAACCGAGACGCGAGTGTCGGACCAGGAGACGATGCGAGGGACAACCCCGCCGACCGTGACGCCGCCTGGCGCCCCACCAAAGTTGGCGCCCGTGACGGTAAGCGTGTTGCCGCTCACACCCGCAGACTCCAGGACAGGGACGACCGAATCGCCCGCCAAGAGGCTCAGGTCCAGCTGCCCTCCCTGCTTGCACAGGCCATGGTAGGGCTCCTTCTGAGTTACGGAAGCCTTGACCGCGCGAACCACGGCCGCCGCGCGCTCATCTCCGGTGAGGGCGCCAATTGCCTCGACCTGGGTGGGCACGATAGCGGCCGCGGCCGTCACGAACGGGGCGGCCATGGACGTGCCGCTGCTCTGGCCAAAGGGCAGGACCGCAGCATTGTCCGTGCCCGCAGACCAGCGCCCAAAGCCGATCTGGTCAAGATAGACCGTGATGTTGTCAGACTCGCCGCAGGTCTCCTGTGCGCCGTCGGGGATTGTCTTGGAGTAACGGAACAGCGCGCTGACGCGAAGGCGGATACAGTCGATGCCGTCATGCGTGACCGTGCCAAAGTCGTGGCTCCCGATGCTCTGCTCGTGCTGGTCGGGCGTAATGTGGGAGTTGGCCACGAGCCAGCCGGTCGTCGGGTTGAAGCTACGGTTCGTGACGGTCCCATTTCCCGCGCTCTTGTCGTCCGCGGCCGAGGTGAAGGTGCCGTCGTCCATCATGACCCCTATGCTGCCGCTCATGACGTTTGAGTTGGGCACCAGCACGGATGCGCAAAAGTCGGAGACGTTCGCGAGCGTGGCACCCCCAAGGGCCGCCCGGGGGATGTCGACGTTAAGGCCCAGGCCTGCGTCCTCGTTGGACTGGGTTTGGACCTTGAGCGACATCCCGTCTCCGTCCACGCCCACTAGGTCGCTCACAGGCTCCGTCGCGAGCGGTTCGTCGGTGAGGGCGTCGGACACGTATATGCGCCGCGCGGGGTCGGACTGGCCGTCAAAGGACGTCAGCCTCATGATGGGGTCAGGGTCCGCCTGGGAAAAGTAGGAGCCCATGGACACGGGGAAGGTCGAGAGGATCTGGTTGCCCGGCGCAAAGAGATCGGTGGTGGCCTGGCCGTAGTTGGTAAAGAGCGCAAAGGTGTCCTGGACCGTCGACGCGTTCACGCGCAGCACGTAAGGGCTCTCCTGGTGCAGCGTCACATCGTCGCAGCTGACATCCATGTTGAGGCTTGAGTTGCCTGACGCGATGCAAGTCACGATGCCGCGCTCGCCCGCAGCCTGAATCATGACGTCGTCGGCCTTGGTGCGCGGGTAACACGTGAACGAGCGGTTGACCGAACGGATGTCCAGGCCCGCGTCGGCGGCGCGGATCATGAAGTCATAGCCGCGGATAACCGAGTCATTTGCGTAGTCCTTGTTCTCAGTCGACTCCGAAAGCGCGACGGCGCAGATCTTGGCCCCGCGCTCCACGCCCGAGACGCCATAGCCGTTCCAGTCGGCGCCGACGATACCGGCGCAGTGCGTACCGTGGTGATATCCATCCATGACGTTGCCGTGGTCCTCGCGGGCAGGGGCGTAGCCGTGGGGGCCGCAGCCCAGCGCCGCCTGCTGCTCGGGCGAGAAGTCAACCACGACGTCGGCAAGGTCGGGGTTGGTGTAGTCGATGCCGGAGTCCATGACAACGACGATGCCGTCCGCGTTGGTAGCGGACATGTCGTTCCAACTGGGCGGGTTGACACCCTTGTTGGCGTAGCCGGGCGTGCCGTCATCCATGAGGTACTGCGGCGCAAAGGGCCCCGCGCATGACTGCGGGTCGCCGCCAAAGGCACCCCACTGCCAGCCCGTGAGGTCTGTCGAGGAGGATACGTCCTGCGGTGCGAGCGCGCCCTGCCCCTCTGCGTCGGACGACTGGGGCACGGGGTTTGCGGAGACCCGCTCGGGGGCTGTCGCGGCGAGGCTGTCCCCGCCGTCGGCGTCCTCGAGAGTGCCCGTATAGTTGGGCTCAGCCGAGAGCACGCGAGGGTCGCGCGCGAGCTCCTTGAGCAACTGCTCGGTCGTCATGTCATCGCGCGTGACAAGGCGTATGTCAACCGGCTCGTCGGCTGCCTGCGCACGCAGATTGCCCGACGCCACCAACGGCTCGCCCGTCGCCTCCGCATAGGATGCCGCCGGCACCTGCGACAGCTGCTCGGATGCGTCCAAAAGCGAGTCAGCCTGTGGCACCAGACCGTCTTGCCCCTGCGTGGCGCGCACGCATACGATGGCCTGCCCCTCAGCGTAGTCGCCCGCTGCAAGGAGCGTCGGGATATTGATGGCGGAGTCCTGCGGGGCTGCGGGCTGGGGCTGGGGTGCGGCCTGCGCGAGTGCCGGAAGCGGCACACATGACGCCACAAGCAGCACCGACGCGAGCGAGGTCACGAGCTTGCGAGCAGTTGGGTTTAGCCTCATGTCACGTCCAATCAACGCTGATATACCTGTGTTGATTGTAAGGCAGCTGAAAGACACGTACTATTTCGTTCCCACAGACGGTAGCTGGCCAGACTCGAAGCGCAAAGAGGGCGAGAGGAGCACGTGGCTCTTCTCGCCCTTTGTGACAGGCTGGGTTGCTCGCGGAGACTAGCCCGTGTTCTGCAGACCGGCAGCTACGCCGCTCACGGTGCACAGGATAAGGTGCAAGAGGTCGCGGGTCGCCTGCTCGTCGCGGGCACTGGCCGGGTCAAGGTCGCGAACCGCTCGCAGGGCCGTGACCTGGATGATGGACAGGGCGTCCACGTAGGGCTCACGGATGCGAACCGCGCGGCCGAGCACGTGGCGGTGCTGGAGCGGCCAGTCGTCACCCACGATGGCAAGCACCCAGCGGCGCGTGAGCTCGTACTCCTCCAGCACGGTCTGCGCCAGGGCGGCGCCGTCGACCGGCTGGCCATCCTCGTCCACCACGTCGCCCTCGCGCGCGAGGTTGAGGTAGACGGTCGCGATGCGCTCGTTGGTCTTGGAGAGCGACATCTCGATGTTGTCCACAAAGGTCGAGAACAGCGGCCACTCGCGATAGGCGCTGCGGAGAAGCTCGAGGTCGCCCAGCTCCTCGCAGGCGGTGCCCAGGCCATACCAGGCGGCAAGGTTGATGCGCGCCTGAGACCAGGCAAAGACCCAAGGGATGGTGCGCAGGTCGTCGAGGGACTTGGCGCCCAGGCCACGCTTGGCGGGACGCGAGCCTATGGGAAGCAGGCCGATCTCGGTGAGCGGCGTGACGTAGGAGAACCAGGGCGCGAAGCCGCGGGAGTGGATGAGGTCACAGAAGCGCGTGTTGCTGGCACGGTCGAGGACCTGGGCCATGGGCGCGTACTTGGTGGTCATGTCGGAGTTGGTGCGCTCCACAGACGGCGCGGAGTTGAGCAGGGTCGCAGCGGCAACGGACTCGACGTGGCGAGTGGCCAGGGTCTTGTTTCCGTAGCGGGCAAAGAGGACCTCGCCCTGCTCGGTGAGCTTGAAGCGGCAGTTGACCGAGCCTGCGGGCTGGGCCAGAACGGCGCGGTTTGCGGGACCGCCGCCTCGGCCCACGGCACCGCCGCGGCCATGGAAGAGCGTGAGGTCGATGTCGTTCTTGCGCGCCCAGGAGGCGATGCGCTCCTGCGCGGCGTGCAGGGCCAGGGTCGCGGAGGTAGGGCCCGCGTCCTTGGACGAGTCGGAGTAGCCGAGCATGATCTCCATGGCACGGCCGTTCTCGCGCAGGCGGGTGCGAACCTCGGGGATCAGAAGCATGTCATCGAGGACATCGACGCAGCCCTCGAGGTCCTCGAGCTGCTCAAAGAGGGGAATGACATCGATGACCGGCACGTCCTCGCTGTGGGAGAAGGCCAGGCGGTTGAGCTCGTAGACATCGCGGATGTTGCGCGCGGACTTGGTCATGCTGACGATGTAGCGGCGCGCGGCACGGAGGCCACCTCGGCGCTGGATGGCTCCGAGCGCGCGGAAGGTATCGAGGACCTCCTGGGTCATGGGGTCAAGCTGGCCGCGCTCGCCGTGAAGGCCGTGCTCGCGGATGTCGTTGAGCGCGCGGGTGTGCACGATCGAGTGCTGGCGGAACTCCATCTCCACCATGTGGAAGCCAAAGGTCTCGACCTGCCAGATAAGGTCCTGGAGAGGGCCGTAGGCGGCACGGCGCGCTCCCGCGCTGACGAGCGAGCGCTGGACGACGCGCAGGTCAGCAAGGAAGTCCTCGGCGCTGGCATACATCTTGTCGGCGTCGCGGTCCATGGTGGCGCGCATGCGGTCGGCCATGACGAGCATGACGGCACGGTGCGGCTCGCGCACGCTCATGACCTGGGCGCGCTCGGTGAGCTGCTCGCTCATCTCGCGCTGGTGGCTCCAGAGGCTCAGAAGCTCGCTGGAGGCCGGCGTGGTGGACGCCTCGAGCGTGAGGTTGGTGGCAACGTAGCGGCAGGAGCGCTCGAGCGCGGCAAGCACGTGCTCGGAGAACTTGCGGGCGACGGAGCGGCTCACGCGCGCGGTGACGTTGGGGTTGCCGTCGCGGTCGGAGCCGATCCAGCAGCCGGGACGGAAGAAGGCCGGACACACCGGCTCCACGCGGCCCGCGTCGTCGCCCAAGATCCAGTCGTCAAAGCGGCGGTAGATGCGCGGAACCGTCTCAAAGAGCGTCGAGTCAAAGAGCGCGAGGACCGTGTCGGTCTCCTGGACGGGCGTGGGCTTCTTGAGGGCGATGGGGCTCGTGCGGAACAGCGCGTCGATCTCGTTAGACAGACGGCGCTCATTCTCGGCGAGGTCGGCGCCGCCCACCAGGCGGTGCTCCTCGAGCAGCGAGGCGATGCGGCGGATCTTGCCTTCGGTTGCCTTGCGGCGCGCCTCGGTGGGATGTGCGGTAAAGACGGGGTGGAACTCCAGGCGGTTGAGCAGCTCGCGGGCGCGATCCTCCCCCACCTCCTGGATGAGCTGGGCGTAGGCGCCGGTCATCTCGTTGACGGGATCGCACTCCTCGTCCAGGCCCACCTTGAACTCGCGCGAGCGCAAGGAGCTCACGCGATAGTTCTCCTCGGAGAGGTTGGCAAGGTGAAAGTACGAGGTGATGGCTCGCGCCAGGATGGTCTTCTGCTGGGTGGTGGCGTCGTGGACAAGTGACACCGCCTCCTCGATGGCGCGCTCGACATCCTCTTCGGAGCCCAGGTCGGAAAGGCGCGAAGAGCGGATGACCTTGACGAGCAGCTGGTCGAACATATCCAGAAGCCCGGCGTCATACTCGCTCAGGACCTGGCGGAGCAGGTGCAAGAACAGGTCGAGATCGTACTTGAGGGTGGGCGGGACGTCGGCCTCCTCGGGGCCGCGCGTGCCAGTGCCGGACGTGACGATGCCGGCGTCCGCGGCGACGATCTGCTCGGCGTCGCGCAGTGCGGGGTCGTCCCCGCGCATAGGTGCTCCCATGGTTTTCCTCCTTAGTGCCACGACCCAGGTTGCCCATCTGTGACCTGCGCGAATCACTCGCACGTGCCGGTCATCCGTACCAGGCCCAAAGCCTGCGCCGCAGCTTCGACTCCACGAAGCGTCACGTATGGTAGCGCAGCCATGTGAACGCGACGTTAAGGCTTGGTGACCCATATGTGGCAGAAGAGGGGCGGCCGCTTGGGTGCTGCCATGCGTTTCTGTTCCTAATTGGCCCTCTGATTGGGCTCCTTGGCCCTAATGCGCAACGGTTATATGGGGGTTTGTCCGGCAAAAGACCGCAAGGAGCAGAGTTGGAGGGCCAATTAGGAACAGAAACGCACGGCGCGTCTCCAAAAGCACGTGAGATCAGGCAATGCTAATGGACCTCAGGCCATAGAACAGTGCGGTTTCCCTCTGGATCATGGCCTGGCTCATAGGCCGCTGGACTATGCCGAGCAGGCGCTGCAGCACGTCGATCTTGTACCGCAGCTTGTGATACCAAGAGGTTTGTCCATTCAGACATACAACAGCGGGCAAAAATGAGGTGTTTATTCCACCGGCAAATCGGATGGAGGAGCTCGCCGCGCAAATGCAGCCAATCGTTGACGAAATGGTTGGGCTCAAGGTTCAGTCGCACAGGCTCGGCGAGCTGCGGGGTGCTTTGTTGCCGAGGTTGATGTCAGGCGAGATTGACGTATCCGAAGTGGAGCTACCCTAAGGGATATCTGTTCAGGAAAAGCGCTTGCGAGAAAGCTGCTTCATGAAAGACTGCATGAAGTTTCGGCGATTCCCAAAGAACCGCTCATGGGTCTTCGTCGGCGCGCCCGCGTTGTAGGCTATCGAGGCCCGCTCTACGGTACATGCGTAATCTGCTGCCTGTAGTAGCCTCCTGGCGGAATGGTCCGCGTCTCGGTAGTCGGCGACATTGTTTGCGAGCACATACTCGAGCGCGTCGTGAAGTGCGATGCTCAAGGCCTTCTGGCCGTCGTCGTAATAGACGGAAATCGTGTCGAACGCCTGGAAGTAGCTGAGGTGATCGAAGACCAGCGACGACAAATCGCGGCGTATCCTCGCCTCCAGCTCCCTGTGGTCGTGGGTTTCGCCTTTGCTGTATCTAAGGACGAAGTAGCTGACAGGGAGGGAGCGCATGAGTCGCGCAAATTGAGTGAGCAGGCGTTTCCGGTCACCCACGGCCATTGTCTCGTACAGCCCGTGGCCATGAAGCAGGTCCTTGCCGTGGAACGGGATATCCTTCAACCCTGCGGAGCGCAGTCGCTCCTCGTATGCCAGTATCGGCGCCGCGACATCGTCATCATGGTTGTGCAGCACGACCGCAACCAGGTACAATCCTTCGGAAAGGTCCTGGTTTCCCGCTTCGTCGATATGTAGGTTCAGCCGTTCCAACCGGCCTCCTCGATATACAGAAATGGCGAGGTACGTACCTCGCCGTTCTGGAACCTCCAGGGCTTGACCCTTTTGGTAGCGTCATTATCCCACATAGACAGCAAGACTAGCAAGAGCCGGTTTCACGCAGACAGATGATTGATTTCTGCCACGCGTTAGTGGCAAGAAATGTCACCATTTGTGTACATGCAGGTAAAAGCGGGCGCCCCGCCAAACCAACGGTCGACGGGGCGCCACATGCGAACCTATGAGCGGGGGCACTACCTTCCTCGCCGCGAGCCCGTAACCTTGCCCGCGCGCATAGCGCGACCAGGGCGGTTGTCACGAGTGGCGCCCTTGCCATGGTGGGAGCTGGTGCCACCGTTACCCTGGCTTGCCTTCTGGCGAGGCCTGCGCTCGCCGGCCTGCTGCGTGGTCTGGGGCTGCGAGCCCTGGCCGCGCTTTCCGCCACGATGCTTGCGACGACCGGGGCGCTTGCCCTCGCCGCCCTGGCTGGCATCGTCATTGCTGCGACCCCTGGCCTCGGCCTTGGCCTGCTGCTCGCGGCGAACGGCCTCGACCTCCGTGTCCACGCCCTGAGAGCCGCCGCGATGACGCTTGCGACGACGACCGGACTGCTCCTTGCTCTTGCTAGCAGGAGCGTCGCCCTTCTTGCCCTTGCCGCGACCGCTGCGACCGCGAACCTGCGACTGGTCGCCCCGCGGGCCGCGACCCTGGTACCCGCCCGTCTGGCCCAGCGCCGCCTTGGCGGCCACGACGGCCTCCATCTCGGCCTCGCCAAAGGTGGCCAGCTCCATCGAGGGGATCTCGCGCTTGATGAGCCTCTGGATGTCGCGGAGCTCGTCGGCATTCTCGGGCGTCACGAAGGTGACGGCCCAGCCGTCGTGACCCGCGCGGCCTGCGCGGCCCACGCGGTGCACGTAGTCCTCGGCCTGCAGCGGGATATCCATGTTGACGACATAGCTCACCTGCGGGATGTCGATGCCGCGCGCGAGCACGTCGGTGGCCACGAGCACGTCGACGTCACCGGCGGCAAACGCGTCCAGCGCGCGCTTGCGCTGGTTCTGGTTGCGGTCAGAGTGAATGGCCTCGCAGGAGAAGCCCGCACGGCGCAGCTTGCGACGGCACGCGTCCGCACGGTGCCGCGTCCGCGCGAACACAATGACGCGGCCGGCACCCTTCTCCTTGAGCAGCGCGATAAGCAGGTCATGCTTGGCGCGCTGGTCCACGCGAATCAGGTAGTGGTCAATCGTGTCGGCAACCTCGCCCTTGTGCGCGATCTCCACGAACACGGGGTCCGTGAGCAGGTGGGCCATGTTCTTCTGGATGGCCGCATCGATCGTGGCGCTAAAGAGCAGCGTCTGACGGTCGGCGGGGCAGCGGCTGACGATGCGACGCATGTCGGGCAGAAAGCCCATGTCCAGCATGCGGTCAGCCTCGTCAAGCACGAGCGTCTGCACCTGGTCCAGGCTCGCGATTCCCTGGTTGAGCAGGTCCACCAGGCGACCGGGCGTCGCGATGAGCAGGTCGCAGCCGCGCTTGAGCTCCTGCTGCTGCGGGCCGATCTTGACGCCACCCACCACGCAGGTAACGCGGTGACCGGTGCGCTTGGCAACGGCACGGCAGACCTCCTGAATCTGCATGGCAAGCTCGCGGGTGGGCGTGACCACCAGCGCCAGCGGTCCCTGCCCATGACGGGCGTGGGGAAGCTGGTCCATGAGGGGCAGGCCAAAGGCGGCGGTCTTGCCAGTGCCGGTCTTTGCGGCCGCGATCACGTCGCGCCCAGCGAGGACGGCGGGAATGGCCTGGGCCTGAACGGGAGTGGGCTCGGTGTATCCGAGGTCGTCAACGGCCTTGAGCGTCTGCCCAGAGAGGCCGAGGTCGGAAAAGCGTGTCATCTACGGGGTTCCTAACGATGTTCGTGGTGCGATAACCTGCAAATTGTACCCCGCATCGAGCCGCGCCCCCACAAACCCACAGGTAACGCGCAACTCCCTTGGCTACAATCGACCGTGTACGCCACATGCAAGGGGGCAGACCATGCGCACGTTCGTAAAGACCGCCCACGGGGCCGACCTGCTTGGCGAGGCCGCAGCACTTCACTGGCTAGCCGAGGCCTCGGCGTCTGGGGGCATCCGTGTGGCAACCGTTGTGCAGGCGGGCGCCACCGCGCTCGAGGAAGAGCGTATAGAGCAGGGATTGCCCTCGCCGTCATCGGCCCGCGCGGCCGGGGCGGCGCTGGCGCGAACCCATGCCGCGGGAGCGCCCTGGTTTGGCGCGCCGCCGCCTGGCTGGGACGGCCCCGGCTATGTCATCGCTGACACCCTCACGCCTGTCCTCGCGAAGGACGATCCCGACTCCAAGGCGTGGGGAGCCTCATACGCGAAGCGTCTTGAGGCCTACGCCGACCCCGCCTGCGAGTTGGGCGTTCTAGGTCCTGGCGACAAGAGCCTCGTGACGTCCGTCTGCGAGCGCCTACGCGCGGGGGAGCTCGACCATCCGCAGCCTGCGCTCGTGCGCGCGGGCGGTGCTGCTGCCGCACGACTCCACGGTGACCTCTGGGCAGGCAACCTGCTCACAGACGCTGTTAACGGAGAGGCAGTTGTCATAGACCCCATGGCGCACGGCGGACATGCAGAGACCGACCTGGCCATGCTCTCACTCTTTGGCTACCCCTGCCTGGACGAGTTCCTTGCAGGCTATGAGGAGGCGTCGCCTCTGGCTCCTGGGTGGCGGGACCGCGTGAGCCTGCATCAGCTGGCACCACTGCTGCACCACTGCCTCTTGTACGGTCATGGGTACGTTGCCGCAACGCGACGCGCGCTGCAAAGGACACTCGCGCTTCCCCGACAGTCCTAGACGCCCAGGAGCTGCGCCTTCTTGAGGTCGTAGTCCTCCTGCGTGATGGCGTCCATGTCCAGCAGGGCCTTGAGCTGCACGAGCTCCTCGTAGGGTGACATGGCGGGCACGACAACGCTGTCCTGCATGTAGTTGGGCGCGTCCTCGAACGGGACAACGACACCCTCCTCGGCGGCCTCTGCCGCGGCCGCGCGACGGCGGCGGCGGACGATGATCACCTTGCGCGCCACGAGAGCGCCTGCGGTGGCAACGGCAAGCGCGCCCACGGCGGGGCGCATGGCGCGCGGAACAATGCCGCCCGAGCGCTGAGGAAGGGCAGGCGGCTCAGCCTCCTGGCCACCAAGCAGGCTCGCACCCTTGGGCACTGCCTTGAGCGCAAGGTTTCCGACAAAGCCCAGAGCGGTCGCGGCCTTGGCGGCCGAACGAGCCGCGGCGACGGCGGTGGCAATGCGACCGGCGGTCTTGATGATGCCCATGAGGTCTCCCTTCGGTTTGGTTGTCCACTGCTAGGTATACGCCGCCTGGCGCAGGTCGCGCAAGGCATTTTAGGCAGAAGGTCGCAGTTCGCGGACGGAGGAGCGGGACATGGACGCGCCTGCGCACATCGATTTCTTTCAGGTTGGGGCAAAAGTAAACGTTTTTACCCTTTACGCAAACTGAATGGCGTACAATACAGACGGGCGCCATGAAGTCGAACCTAAACCACACAAGCGGCGCCGCAAAGGAAAGGAAAGGAAACCATCATGGATACCACAACCAGAGCCAAAGAGCTCCTTACCGCCGTCGTGAGCGACCAAAAGCTGCTCGCGCGCCTGGACTCGTTCAATCCTGGCAGCGTGGCCCAGCTTGGGGCCCAGATGGGCTACAACGTGAGTCCCTCCGATCTCCGCGCCGTCTGGCACCAGGTGCCCATGACCCGCTAGCCCCGCATTGCATCCCGAGGTCACACGGCCGTGAGGCGAAGATCGCCATATCATTCAAATGTGTGCCTCACGTGCGCGCGCTCTTCTCGGCCAAGAGAGGGGCGCGCGGAGTTATGATGTAGTCCCGTAGGTAATGCGCGAGTTACTGCGGGAGGATTCCATGACCAAACATATCTTTGTGACCGGTGGCGTTGTCTCATCGCTTGGCAAGGGCATCACAGCGGCATCGCTGGGGAGGCTTCTCAAGGCGCGCGGCTACCACGTGATGATGCAGAAGGCAGACCCTTATCTGAACGTGGATCCCGGAACCATGAGCCCATACCAGCACGGCGAGGTGTTCGTGACCGAGGACGGCAAGGAGACCGACCTGGACCTTGGCCACTACGAGCGCTTTATTGACGAGAACCTCACGCGGGCGTCCAACTTTACGACGGGCGCGATCTACTCGCAGCTCATCAACCGTGAGCGCGCCGGCGACTTCCTTGGCGGCACCGTGCAGGTCATCCCCCACGTGACCGATGCCATCAAGGACCGGTTCCGCCGAATTGAGGAGGAGACGGCGGCTGACGTCGTCATCACCGAGCTGGGCGGCACCATCGGCGACATCGAGTCGCAGCCGTTCGTGGAGGCGATGCGCCAGTTCCGCAAGGAGAAGGGCGTGGGCAACACGGTGGTCATCCACGTAAGCCTGGTTCCCTACATTGCCGCCGCGCACGAGGTCAAGACCAAACCGACGCAGCACTCGGTCAAGGAGCTGCGCAGCCTGGGCATCCAGCCCGAGTTCATCGTGTGCCGTTCCGACCATCATGTTGACGACGAAATTCGTGCCAAGATCGCCCACTTTTGCGACGTTGACCCGGAGTGCGTGTTTGAGAACTCCGACTGCGCCTCCATCTACGACGTACCCGAACACCTGGCGGAGCAGGGCTTTGACCTGCAAGTTCTGGACAAGCTGGGGCTGGAGCGCCGTGAGGGCAACATGGGCGACTGGTACTCCTTCACCCGCGACATGCACGCGGCCAACGCGCTGGAGGACAAGGTCAAGATTGCCGTTGTGGGCAAGTACACGCAGCTTCCCGACGCGTACCTGTCCATCATCGAGGCGCTTCACCACGCGGGCGTGCACTTTGGCCGCAACGTTGACATCCAGCTGATTGAGGGCGACAGGCTCTGCGAGGACCTGGACGTGACGGAGGCGCTGGCGGGGGCCGACGGCATCCTGGTGC
>CAJOGH010000001.1 GCA_905233865.1 uncultured Atopobiaceae bacterium | reverse complement strand
AATTGAAGGGGTGAAGAACTTCGCAGTTCTCACCTTGATTTCTGTGATTGCTGTCTCGCGATCTCTCGATCGCAGTATCCGGTTTTCAAGGTTCGCCGCCGCGGTCGAGCTTTTGCTCGGTTGCGGCGCGGGAAGTAATACTACTTAGATGGACTTCTGATTGCAAGGGTAAATCGACACACGGTGAGTCGCTTCACAACTCACACACATTCGAAGCTGAAGCAGAAGAATAACCGCAGGTAATTTAGTTGCCCGTCTGGTCTAAGGCAAACAGCGCACCCCTAGGCTCTTGTCGGCGAACGGTAAAGAGCGCTACTCAACAGTCTGGGAGAACTCAACGGCGGCCGAGAGAAGGGCGTCCCGTTCCGCCACAGTCGGAGCCTCGGCACACACACGAAGCACGGAGCCAGATCGCGCCGGACGCACGAGCACCCAGGAGCCGTCCTCAAAGCCCAGGCGAATGCCATCGGCATGGCTTACCTCCTTGGGCTCCATGCCAGCAAACACCTTGGGGTTAACGCCAGGCAGGAGGTTCTTGAGCATCTGGTAGCGGGCGCCCTCGAGCTTGATGTCGCGCCGCCCGTAGCTCAGGCGGCCCGTGCGCTCCTCGAGCTCGCTCACGAGCTCGTCAAGCGAGCGCCCGGTGGTCGCGATGCGCTCGAGCACGAGCAGCGCCCCAAGCAGGGCATCGCGCTCGGGCATGTGCGAGGGCACGCAGATTCCCCCAAACTCGTCGGTGGCAAGAAGCGCATCACCCTTGGCAACCTCGCGGTACGCCCAGGAGAACCCAATGGGGGCAACGGTCAGACGCATACCCAGGTTCTGGGTCTCCCGCCTAAGACAGCTCGATGCCGACATGGGCATGACCACGCGACCGGTCAGGCCATGACACTGCGCGAGGCAGTCGGCCACCAAGGCGACGACACAATGAGACGAGACGAGCCTGCCCACAGAGTCGATGACGCCAAGGCGGTCACCATCACCGTCAATGGCAATGCCCGCATGGGCGCCTTGGTCCAGCACCGCCTGCTCACACTCATCGCACCAGGGCTCAACGGGACGAGGGTGAATCGAGGCAAACTCAAGGTCGGTGCTCGCATGGATCTCGACAACCTCGACACCCATGGAGCGCAGAAGGCGCGCAAAGAACACGCGCGCGGCGCCATACATGGGATCGACGACCACCTTGAGACCGGCGTCAGCTATCGCTTGCGCGTCAACACGGGACCTGAGCTGCTCAACATAGTCCCCTATCAGGTCTGCCTCGCGATACGCCCCGCGATCGGTGGGCGCATCCGCCGGGATCAGGCGCTCTATGGCGGTCAGGGTCTCCGCCGCCAAGGGCCCACCATCGCGACCGCGCACCGTCAGACCCTGGTAGCCCGCGGCGGCACCACTTGCCGAGATCATGACAGCGCCACAGGCCCTCAAGTCGCGCGCACAGGCGAGGGCGAGTGCGGGGATCGTGCAGGGGGCCTGCGACATAACGACGTCAAGGCCGGCGGCCGCAAGGACGCCCGACACAGTTCGGGCGTAGGAGGACGCGCCGAGGCGCGTGTCGTACCCCACATAGATGGTTGCGCCAGGCTCAACCTCAAACCAGAAGGCGGCAAGCCCTTCGCTCACGCGAGCGACGTTGGCATCGGTAAACCCTCGGTCCGTCTTGTCACGCCAGCCCTTGGCACCAAACCATACACCCACCTGCCGACCTCCCCTCTTGTACTCCAATTACGATTGTTGACAAACGAACGCCGTCCGAACATCTCGTCACCTCGGACGCGATGCCTGGACGGCGCGCTGTGCTCCTCTATATGGTGCGGCTAGAGGGATGCGTCCCCAAGCTCCTCGCGGAAAGCGTCCGTGAACGCGGGGTTGGCCAAGGCCATCCGCGCGTTTGTGGCAGCCCAGGCGGCAGGGGTGCCGGTGTCGCAGCCCTCGGCGGGGTCGACGACGATGGCATACATCTCCTCCTCCTCGAGGAGCCGCTCCATGGCGTCGGTGAGCTGGATCTCGCCGCCAGCACCGGGTCCCTGGGTGGCAAGGAGCTCCATGATGCGGGGGCTCAGCAGGTAGCGTCCGACGATGAACAGGTGCGAGGGAGCCTCCTCGGGTGCGGGCTTCTCGACCAGGCCGGTCACGCGCCAGACGGCCCCCTCCTCCTCGGGACCCACCTGGGTGTCGCCGTAGCTGCCAATCTGCTCGCCGGCGATGATGCCGTAGCGGCTCACTTGGTCAGCGGGAACGGGAGCAACGGCGATGACGGACGCGTTGTTGTGGGCGCGACTGATCTCGGCCATGCGCACGCACATCTGGCGGCCGGGTACGAAGTAGTCACCAAGCAGCACGAAGAACGGGTCGCCGTCCATCTCAGACTGGGCGCACAGGACCGCATGACCGAGGCCCTTGGGGTCGTCCTGGTACACGAAGGAGACCGGAAGCGCGCCAGCCTCGTGGACCTTGTCGGCAAGCTCGCCCTTGCCGCGTTCGCGAAGCATCTCCTCGAACGCGAGGTCCTCCTCAAAGTACGCCTCGATCTGGGGCTTCTCGTGAGAGTTGACGATGACAGCGCCATTCACGCCCTCGGGCTCGAGAGCCTCCTCCACCACATACTGCATGACAGGCTTGTCAAGCACGGGCAGGAGCTCCTTGGGAGAGCACTTGGTGGCAGGCAGAAAGCGAGTGCCAAGTCCTGCTGCGGGAATGATTGCCTTCATAGTGGTCGCCTTTCTACTGGGGGCTAGTCTTCGATGACTATGCCCTGGGCCTGCATGTACGCCATCCAGCGCACCATGGTGTCATGTGATATCGCGTGCTCCATCTCGCACGCCTCCGCGTCCGCGGTCTCCATGTCAACACCGAGCTCGGTGACGAGGAACGACCGGATCATGCGGTGGCAGCGCCAGACGTCGGCAGCATAGGTTCGCCCCTCGGGGGTGAGGTTGACCCTACCATAGCGGTTCTGCTCCACAAGCCCCGCGTCACGCAGGGTCGAGAGCGCCTTGTTTACGCTTGCCTTGGAGACGCCAAGCTGCTCGGCGACGTCCACCGAGCGCACGCCCGACTCGGCATCCCCCTTGGTCGCAAGCCGATAGATGGACTCGAGATAGTCCTCGTTGGCCATCGTCAGCGCGCGATGCGATGAGTGCGTATCGGGCATGTTCACCTCCTAGGCATCAGATACAGGATAACGCAACGGGCAGAGTGCCCGTCCTTGGCTAGTCGTCGTCCTCGGGGAGATCAAGGCGCTCGACATGGGCGCCAAGGCCCGTGAGCTTTTGGACGAAGTCCTCGTAGCCACGGTCGATGTAGTGAATGTTGGACACCGTCGTATAGCCGTCAGCCACAAGGCCGGACATGACAAGGGCCGCACCAGCTCGAAGGTCGGGCGCGGCAACTGGTGCGCCAGAGAGCCCCTTGACGCCATGGATGATGGCGTGGTGGCCTTCGATGGTAATGTCTGCGCCCATGCGCAGCATCTCGCCACAGAACACGAAGCGGTTCTCAAAGACGTTCTCCGTCACGATGCTCGACCCGTTGGCTAGAGTAAGCATGGCGGTGACCTGGGGCTGCATGTCGGTCGGGAAGCCAGGGAAGGGCAGGGTCTGGATGTCGACGGGGTGGAGCTCGCCGGGACGACTTACCACGACGCCATCGCTATCCTCCTTGAGCTCAAGGCCGATCTGCTGGAACTTGCGAATCACGAGGCCGAGGTTGCGCGGCTTGAACCCGCACACGCGAATGGTGTCACCTGTCATGCCGCCCATGGCGATGAAGCTTCCCGCCTCGATGCGGTCTCCCACGACGGTGTGCTCCACTGGGTGGAGCTTCTCCACACCCTCGATCTGGATAAGCGGCGAGCCGGCGCCGCGGACCTTTGCGCCCATCTCGTTGAGCATGTTGGCAAGGTCGACGATCTCGGGTTCGCGCGCGGCGTTGTCGATCGTGGTCGTACCCTTGGCGCAGACGGCCGCCATCATGAGATTCTCGGTGGCGCCCACCGAGGCGAACTCGAGCGTGACGTCCGTTCCGGTAAGACCGTCGGGCGTGGTCGCATGGATGTTGCCGTGGTCGTAGTCGAACTTCACACCCAGGGCCTCCAGGCCAAGGATGTGCATGTCAATCTTGCGCTCGCCAATCTGGCAGCCGCCGGGCATGGCCACGATGGCGCGGCCAAAGCGCGTGATGAGCGGGCCCATGACCGCCGTGGACGCCCTCATCTTGACGACGAGCTCGTAGGGAGTCTCCCACTTGTCCACGTCGGTGGTGTCTATGAGCAGCTCGTGCTTGCCCTGCACCTCAATGCGGGCTCCCAGGCGCTTGAGGACCTTGCCCATGATGTGCACGTCAGAGATGTCGGGCACGTTGGTCAACAGGTTGGGGCCAGGGGCCAGGATCGTCGCTGCCATGAGCTTGAGCGCGGAGTTCTTTGCGCCTGCGACGCGGACCTCGCCCTCAAGACGATGCCCACCCTCTACGCGTATGACTTCCATGTCACTCTCCGGTTTGCTTCTTGTCGCCGGTCGGCGCATGCTTGAGAAGCAGGTCGCACCAGGCAATCTTGTTCTCGTAATACAGGCGCCGGTGATCCTCGGCGTCCAGCGCGTCGTGGGCGGCCTGTGCCTTGTTGCGCGTGCGCTCGACCGTCTCCACGTCGATGTCGTTGATCTCGCGCGCGTGGTCGGCAAGGATGACCACGAGGTCGTTGTCTATCTCCGCGTAGCCGCCCGAGGTGACGTAGTACAGCACGCCACCGCCCTCCTCGACGGGCTGCGTCAGCCTCATGACGCCGGCTCCCAACGCGCAGATCTCACTGGCATGGCCGGGCCACACGCCCAGCTCGCCAGTGTGGCTAATGAGGACGATGTGCTCGGCCTGGCCCTCGTAGAGGAGCTTGTCGGGACGAACTATCTGGCACGTCAGCGTAGCCATACCCACCTACTTGACGGAGGCCTGCGCGGCCTCTTCGAGCGACTTGGAGTAACGGGCGCGGACGTCGTCAATGCTGCCGGCAAAGCGGAAGAACTGCTCCGGGATGTCATCGCACTCGCCGTCGATGACCGCGGCAAAGGAGCGCACGGTATCCTCGACGCGCACGTAGGCGCCGGGGTTGCCCGTGAACTTCTCGGCAACGTGGAAGGACTGGGACAGGAACTGCTGGATCTTGCGGGCACGGTCAACCGTCGCGCGCTGGTCCTCGGACAGCTCGTCCATACCAAGGATGGCAATGATGTCCTGGAGGTCAGAGTACTCCTGGAGGATCTCCTGGACGGCCGTGGCCACGCGATAGTGCTCCTTGCCCACAACCTCGGCGTCAAGCGCGTCGGACGAGCTCGCCAGCGGGTCGACTGCCGGGTAGATACCCAGGTCCGTGATGGCACGCGAGAGGACCGTCGTGGCATCGAGGTGCGTGAACGTCGTGGCAGGCGCGGGGTCGGTGAGGTCGTCCGCGGGAACGTAGACGG
Organism: uncultured Atopobiaceae bacterium; assembly: GCA_905233865.1. Lineage (GTDB taxonomy): Bacteria > Actinomycetota > Coriobacteriia > Coriobacteriales > Atopobiaceae > CAJOGH01. The sequence goes on along the minus strand of CAJOGH010000001.1, from coordinate 17,433 downwards.
CCTGGACCGACGTGATGGAGCCCTCCTTGGTGGAGGTGATGCGCTCCTGCAGGTCGCCCATCTCGGTGGCGAGCGTGGGCTGGTAGCCGACGGCGGAGGGCATGCGTCCCAGCAGAGCGGAGACCTCCGAGCCGGCCTGGCTAAAGCGGAAGATGTTGTCGATGAACAAGAGCACGTCCTGACCCTGGTCGCGGAAGTACTCTGCCGTGGTCAGGCCGGCCAGCGCAACGCGCATACGGGCCCCGGGCGGCTCGTTCATCTGACCGTAGACCAGGCAGGTCTTGTCAATGACGCCAGACTCGGTCATCTCAAGGTACAGGTCGGTGCCCTCACGGGTACGCTCGCCGACGCCGGTGAACACCGAGGTGCCGCCGTGCTGCTGGGCGAGGTTGTTGATGAGCTCCTGGATAAGGACCGTCTTACCCACGCCGGCGCCGCCAAAGAGGCCGGTCTTGCCGCCGCGGACGTAAGGCTCCAGAAGGTCGATGGCCTTGATGCCCGTCTCGAAAATCTCGGTCTGGGTGGTGAGCTCGTCAAAGCTCGGAGCGGGACGGTGGATGGGGCGGCGTCCCATGTCCTCGGGAACCTCCTTGCCGTCCACGGCCTCGCCCATGACGTTCCACACGCGACCGAGCGTGGCCTCTCCCACCGGCATCTGCATGGGCGTGCCGGTGTCGGTGACCTTCAGTCCCCTCTGCAGGCCGTCGGTCGACGACATGGCGACGCAGCGCACGACCTCGTTGGGGAGCTGGGACTCCACCTCAAGGACGACGTGGGCGTGGCCCATGGGGGTCTCGCCCTCGGCGATAAGAGCGTTATAGATTGCGGGCGCGTAGTCCGTGAACTGCACGTCGACGATGGAGCCGACGATGCGGACGATCCTGCCCGTCCCGCACGTGCGCTTCTTGTAGCCAAAGGCAGCGTCCTCGAGCGGGCTGTTCTGGTTGGTGCTCTGTGACATTAGTTGTCCTCCAATGCGGCGGCACCGCCGATGATCTCGTTGAGCTCGGTGGTGATGGACCCCTGTCGAACGCGGTTGTACGTGCGACTGAGGCTCGTGATGACCTCCTGAGCGTTATCGGTAGCCGACTGCATGGCGCGACGGCGCGCGCCATGCTCGGCGGCGGCCGAGTCCAGGAGTGCGTGGAAGATGACGGTACGGATATAGGCGGGAATCAGATATCCCAGGACCTCGGAGGGCGAGGGGTCAAAGGTGAACGTGGAGTACACCTTTCCGCCGACGTGCTCGACGGCCTCGGGGTTGCGCGGCTCGTTGGGCATGGTCAGGTCCTCGGCGCGCAGGGGCAGAATCTGCTCCATGACGAGGTCCTGGTCCACGCGGTTGCGAGCGTGCTGATAGTACAGGACGACACGGTCGATCCTGCCAGACACGTAGCCGTCCATGGCGTACGAGGCAATGCGGTCCGCATCGTCCATCGTGGGCTCCGAGGAGTGGCCAGTAAACGACATGACCGGCTCGACCCCGCGATAGGTGAAGTAGTCGGTGGGCTTGCGGCCACAGGTGATCAGCTGGCAATCGACGCCCTGGCGACGGAAGTGCTCCATCTCGGACTGAACCTCTCGCTGGAGCGAGATGTTAAAGCCGCCCGCCAGGCCGCGGTCTGACGCGACGAGGATGAAGAGCACGTTCTTCTCGTCAAAGTGGGTGCGCAGAAGCGGCTGCTGGGCGGTGTCGCCACCAGCGTTGCTCACGTTGGCAAGGATGCGCTTGATGGCGTCCTTGTACGGGGCGGCAGCCTCGGAACGCTCGAGGGCGCGGCGGATCTTGGCCGTGGAGACCATCTCCATCGTGCGCGTGATCTGCATCGTCGACTTGACCGACGCCATCCTCCTCGATATCTCGCGAAGATTGGACATCCGCGCTACTCCTTAGCCTTTGCGGCCGTGGCCTCGGCAAGGATCGCCTCGATGTCGACGTCCTTGTTGAGGCCGTGCTCGTCCATGAAGCGCTTCTTGAAGCTGTCAAGGTGACCCTTGATGCGGTCGGCGAGCGCGTCGGAGATGCGGTCCTCGGTGATGAGCTTGCGGACGGTGTCATGACGCTCGCGCATGTAGGCGACCATCTCGTCACGGAACGGAATCACCATCTCGATGTCCAGGTCGTCCAGGTAGCCCTCCTTGCCCGCAAAGAGCGTGAGGACCTGGTCGGCGACGGCAAGCGCGGAGTAGCGGTCCTGCTTGAGGACCTCCATCATACGCGCACCGTGATTGAGCTGGTACTGCGTGGTAGCGTCGAGGTCCGAGCCAAACTGCGAGAAGGCCTGCTTCTCACGGTAGCTCGCAAGGTCCAGGCGCAGCGTGCCAGCGACCTGCTTCATGGCCTTGATCTGCGCCGAGCCACCTACGCGACTAACAGAGATGCCCACGTCAACTGCGGGACGCTGGCCCTGGAAGAACAGGTTGGACTGCAGATAGATCTGACCGTCGGTAATCGAGATCACGTTGGTCGGGATGTAGGCGGAGACGTCGCCCTCCTGCGTCTCGATGATCGGCAGCGCCGTCAGGGAGCCGCCACCCAGCTCGTCGCTCATCTTGCAGGCGCGCTCGAGCAGGCGGGAGTGCAGGTAGAAGATGTCGCCGGGATAGGCCTCGCGCCCGGGCGGGCGGTGCAGCGTCAGCGACATCTGTCGGTAGGCGACGGCCTGCTTGGAGAGGTCGTCGTAGACGACCAGAACGTGGCCGCCGGGGTGCTCGGCGTCGGCGGGGTTGCCGTCGGCGTCGTTGTACATGAAGTACTCGCCAATCGCGGCGCCAGCCATGGGCGCGATGTACTGCATGGGCGCCGAGTCTGCAGCCGTGGCCGAGACGATGATCGTCTTGTCCAGGACGCCGTGGGTCTTGAGCGTCTCGCGGATGGACGCGACCGTCGAGGCCTTCTGGCCAATGGCGACGTAGATGCAGATCATATCGGTGTCGCGCTGGTTGACGATGGCGTCGATGGCAATGGCGGTCTTGCCCGTCTTGCGGTCGCCGATGATGAGCTCGCGCTGGCCGCGGCCGACGGGCACCATGGCGTCGACGGCAAGCAGGCCGGTCTGAACGGGCTCGCACACGGGCTGGCGCTGCATGATGCCAGGCGCCTTGAACTCGATGGGGCGGGTAGCCGTCGTGTCGATGGCACCACGGCCGTCAATGGGCTGACCCAGGGGGTTGACCACGCGACCGAGCATGGCGCGGCCAACGGGAATGTCCATGACGCGGCCGGTCGTGCGGCACTCGTCACCCTCGCGGATGGCGTCGACGTCGCCAAAGAGGACGGCACCGACCTCGTTCTCGTCGAGGTTCTGCGCGAGGCCGAACACACTGCGGCCCGTGTCAGAGCTTGTGAACTCGAGGAGCTCGCCGGCCATGGCGGTACGAAGGCCAGAGATGTGCGCAATGCCGTCTCCGACCTCGACGACCACCGAGGCCTCCTGCTGGTCAACGTGAGCGGAGATGGCATCGAGCTGCGAGCGCAGCGTCGAGAGGATCTCCTCAGAGCTGATCGTGTCTGTCATTAGTCTTCACTTCCGATATAGGCGGACGCGAGCGTCTTGCGGATGTTCGCGAGCTGGGCACGAACGGAGGCGTCGTAGCGATGACCACGAGCCTCGAGCACCACGCCGCCGATGATCTTGGGGTCAACGCGCTCGATAAGGTAGATGGGCACGCCAAAGAAGTCCTTGCCCATGTCCATGACCTTGGCGCGAAGCTTGTCGTCAAGGGGCACCGACGTGGTGATGGTCACCGACACGGTCTGGTCGTCGGCGTCGATGTAGGACTTGTAGCGCTCCGCGACCTCGTCAAAGAGCTCGGTGTCGCCACTTGCACGCATGGCGGTGAGGGTCTCGAGCACCTCAGGTGTGAACTTGAGGGCATGGTTGACCTGCACCAGGTCGGCGTTTGCACGACCCTCCTGACGCGCTGCCTCGAGCAGTGCGCGGGCGTAGGCCTCGACCTTGTCCTGATCCTTACGCGTTGTCATTTGGGCTGACCACCTCGTCAAGATACTTGGCAGCGAGCTCGCGCTGCTGGTCCTCGCTCAGGCTGTTACCAATGATCTTGGACGCGATGTCCACCGAGAGGTCGACCACGGAGCTGGACAGCTCGATCATGGCCTTGCGACGCTCGGTGTTGACGGCGTCGTGAGCCTTGGAGACCACGTTGGCCGCATCCTCCTGGGCCTTGGCCAGGATCTGGCCCCGCTCCTCCTCAGCCGAGCGCTTGGCCACGGCGACAATGTCGTCGGCCTGGTGACGGGCCTCGGCGATCTTGGCCTCATAGGTGCGCTGGGCCTCGGCGGCCTTGCGGCGCGACTGCTCCGCAGCGTCCAGGTCGTCGGCGATCTTCTTCTGCCTGGCGTCGAGGTTCGCGAGAACCTTGGGCCACACGAGCTTGGCCAGGATCGCCCAGATGATCAGGAAGGCGATAAGGGCCGGGATGAACTCGCTTGGCTTGGGCAGAAGGATGGATGCATCCGCACCGCCCTCGGCCACCGCAACGCTCGGCAGAGCAAGGGCCACGGTTCCGATTGCGGCAGACGCACCAAGGCGGTGCGCGACGTTTGCGTGTGTGTTCATTACGGTTGCCTCCAACAAGTGGCTTCTCTTACTTGACGACCAGCGCGACAACGAAGCCGATAAGCGCGAGCGCCTCGACGAACGCGGACGCAAGGATGAAGCCAGTGAACAGCGTGCCCTGCATCTCAGGCTGACGAGCGGTAGAGGTGGTGTAGCCGTACGCTGCAAGACCAATACCAAGGCCGGCTCCGATGACGCCGAGACCATATCCGATGACTCCCACGATTCCTCCTTTGTTGCTTGCCCGCCCTATGCGGGCAACTAGCTATGTACAGGCGCGAGCGCCGTGTAACCCTTTCTCGGGCGTGATGCCCTAAATCTCCTCCTCGGACGTCTGAACGTAGACGGCCGTGAGAAGCGCGAAGACAAATGCCTGGATGACCGCGACCATAAGCTCGACCGCATAGATGATGATGAGGATGAGCTCCCACACCACCGACACGCCCGAGGCCGCGATCGCAGCGGCACCCTGCTCGGCAAACGTCAGGATCTGCTGGGCAAAGACGCTCGTAAGGATCGCAAACGTGCCCATGACGATGTGGCCGGCGAACATGTTGCAAAAGAGTCGGACGGCCAGGGTGATCAGACGAAGGAAGGTCGAGAAGAGCTCAATGAGCCAGATGGGCGCGGCCATGGGTCCCTTGAGCCCGTGCGTGAAGGTCTTGAGATAGCCCAGCACGCCATGCTTCTTGATGCCCACATAGATGAAGTAGATGAAGGCGACGATTGCCAGGGCGGCGGTCACCGAGATGGTGCCGGTTCCCGGGTGGCAGCCAGGGATGATGCCCACGATGTTGTTGACGAGAATGAAGAAGAACAGCGTCGCGATGAACGGGAAGTGCGTGCGCCAGGTCTTACCAACGACGGCCTTGACCATGTTGTCGCGGGTGTACTCGACCACGAACTCGACCGCGTTGACAAAGCGGCCCTGCGGCACGAGGCTCGCGGACTGCTTCTTCACGAAGACGGCGAACACCACCACGAGCAGCGCCACAGCGACGAACAGCCAGAAGGTGTACTGGGTGTAGCCAAAGATGAGGTCACCGCGAATGGGTGTCGAAAGGAAACTCGAGACAAGCTCGTTGACCATCTCGGGCAGTGCGTTGAAGATGCCCAGAATAATGTCCACGTGTTCTTCCCTTCCCTACGCCCTCGGGCGGTCTTGAGGCCTCGTCTGCACGGCAACGTATACCCATACCGACAAGAACGAAACACACTCGGCCGCTCCCAGGACAACCACACCCCCGCGGTCAAACCTCGAGAGCACCGCGACCGTCGCCGTCAAAAAGACAAGCGAAAGCCCGACGCTCGCAAGCCCGGCCATCAGGGGCGACAAGATCCTGCGATCGTGCGCTCGGACGGCGCGCAGGATGTACAGCATGGGGACGGAGGCCAGAAGGCCACACGCCACCCCGATGACTGCCAGCAAAAACTCTGCCACGTCCTGCCTTTCGTCGTTGGCACGTCGCTCAAGTGTAGCCCTCTTTTGCCCAAAACGTAACCACCTATGAAAACCCAAGACCACACCAAGCCCACATTCCCCAGAAGGTTTCAGCAAAAGTCCAGCTAACGACGGCAGCGAACGTCTCGCGCAGGGCACTGCCAATCGACAAGCGGTATGGCTCCTACTTACCTGACGCACGACGCTCGGCATAGGCTGCGGCAAGCTCCTCCTGGACGGCATGGGGCACCTGCTCGTATCCCTCAAGCTCGAGCTCGAACTCACCTGTGCCGCGACTGAGGGAACGCAGGCGCGTGGCATAGTCGGTCACCTCGGCAAACGGCACCGTGGCATGGATGACCGTCGTAGGCTCAAAGGAGCTCTCGGCTGCGTCCATCCCCTCCACGCGGCCGCGCGAGGCCGATATGTCACCCATGATCGACCCCGCGTACGACTCGGGCACCGTGACCGTCAGGTGCGCCATGGGCTCGAGGATGACAGGCTCTGCCGCAAGGGCCGCGGCGGTAAAGCCAATGCGCGCTGCCGTACGAAACGCCATCTCGTTCGAGTCAACGGAGTGATACGAGCCGTCGTACACCGCGCAGCGGACGTCGATCATGGGATAGCCCGCCAGCACGCCCTCGCGCATGGTCTCCTGCACGCCCTTGTCGACCGCGGGGATGAGGCCACGGGGGATGTGCCCGCCCACGACCTCGTCGACGAACTCGTACCCACCCCCGGGGTTGGGCTCAAGGCGCAGCCAGCAGTCACCGTACTGACCGGCGCCGCCCGTCTGCTTCTTGTGCCTGCCCTGCGCCGTTGCCGTGCGACGAATGGTCTCGCGATACGGGATCTTGAGCGCGACGGTGCGCGCGGTGAGTCCCGTGCGGGCCTCAAGACGGTCCAGAAGGACGCTCACCTGCGCCTCGCCGATGGCAGAGATGACCGTCTGGCCCGTGTCCTCGTCGTGCGCCACCGACATGGTGGGGTCGGCCGCGCAGGACTTCTCAAGGAACGAGAAGACCTTGTCCTCCGAGCCGCGTCGTTCGGGCTCGATGCCAATACGGTAGAGCGAGTTGGGAAAGCGGAACGCCTCCGCCTCGACCTTTCCCGTGGCCGAGAGCGTGTCGCCCGTGAGCGCGTCGAGCTTGGGCACGACGACGATGTCGCCTGCGGAAGCGGCCCCCATGTCCGAGGTCTCGCGCCCGCACATGGACTGGATGTGACCCATGCGCACCGCCTTGCGCGTACGGGCGCACACGAGCTCGTCGCCGGGCCGTAGGGTACCCGCAACGACCTTGATGAACGAGAGGCGGCCGTTGCCCTGGTCCACCAGGGACTTGAACACAAAGGCCACGGGGCGCGTGTCGCCCGGGTCGATGGCGATGGGACGACCGTTCACGTTGGGGATGGGGCCAAAGTCGGCAGGGGCGGGGAAGTAGGACGCGGCGTTGTCCATCAGCGAGATGACGCCTTCCTCGCGCAGGCAGCTGCCGGCAAAGACGGGGACGAAGATGCGCTTGAGCATGGCCTCGTGAAGCAGGCCCTCAAGCTCCTCCTGGGCGATCTCCTGCCCGTCCAGGTACTTAAGCATGAGGTCATCATCGGCCTCGACCACCAGCTCGGTAAGGGCGTCGCGCGCCTCAAGCGCACGGTCCATCTGCTCGGGGGGCACGTCCTCCTCGACCGGCTTGCCGCCCTCAAGGTGCCGGGCGCGCATGTGCACGACGTCAATGATGCCCCGAAAGTCCGCGCCAGACCCCCAGGGGAGCGTGACGATGCCCAGGCGGTTGCCCATGCGCATCCTGAGCTGCGCGATGGTCGTGTCCCAGTCGGCCTCCTCGTGGTCGGCACGGTTGACAAAGATCGCGCGCGAGAGCGACAGGTCCTCGGCCGCGTACCACAGGCGCGTGGTGGTGTGCTGCGCCGATGCCGTGGCGTCGACAACAAAGAGCGCCGTCTCACACACGCTCATGGCACCGTAGGCATCGCCGATAAAGTCGGGGTAGCAGGGGGCATCAAGCACGTTGATGCGCACGCCCTTCCACGTGACAGGAGCTATGGCAGTGGATATCGAGAACTCGCGGCGACGCTCCTCGTCGTCATAGTCAAGGTTGGGCTTGGCGCCGTTCACGCCACCAAGGCGGCTGGTCCGCCCCGACAGATGGAGCATCGCCTCGGCCAGCGTGGTCTTGCCCGTGCCTCCCTGTCCAACGATTGCGACGTTCCTGAGCTGCTCAGCCGTATCCATGCCAACTCCTCACCACTCGCGACCGTATACGACTTCCAGCCTACGCCAGACGCCAGCCGGCGACCGTGCGTTGTCGGTGACAGGCGTCGTATGTCTTGCATGCGGTACAAGCGGGGCCGACTATGCCGAGCACTCCTGGCACCAGCGTCTCATAGTCGCCGCGACATCCTCTCGCGTCGTGGCCGACATGATCTCGTCAACTGCCTCGCGTCGCGCGAACACGCCCATGAGGGCCTGGACGACCAGAACCTGGTCCTCCTCGTGTGCCTGCAGCCCTAGGTTGACCACAAGCTGGGCGTCGACCTCAGGCATGCCGCCCATCCCGCCAAATCGCACGGTGCCACGGGGGCGAATGACCGAGATGTAGGGGCTCGCTATGTGCTCGGGCTCCACGTGCGGGATGGCCACGGCCACAGAGTCAAACGTGAGGCCCGTAGGATACGCCTCCTCGCGCGCGCAGATGGCCTCGAGCCAGCCCTCGCGCACCAGACCGCGGTCCAAGTAGACAGGCTCGAGCCAGGCAAAGAGCTCGCTAGCGTCGCAGGCCCGCAGGTCCATGAATACGAGGTCGGGACCTATCAGGCTCGTGTCCACCCTGCCCATGTCCCCTCCTTGAGGCCTGTTCGCGCTGCTGTCGCGGCCGATAAGAGCCTGCGCTAGCGGCGCTCCTCCATGAAGTCCAGGACAGCCCTCTCGGCCGCGTCGCGCTCCACGCCCGTGAGGAACGGTATGCCCGACACAAACGGACACGAGATGCCCTCGGGCTTGTCGGTCGTGGCAATCAGGAGGTCGGCCGTAACGGATCCGGACTCGACCTCGGACACGGAGCACTGAACGATGTCATAGTCACCCGCATAGCCGTTCTCATCGAGGACCTCACGGACCCTCGTGGCAACCGCCGTAGACGTTGCGATGCCCGACCCACAAGCGAGAACGATCGTTGTCATGGTTCCTCCAAAAGACAGTGCCTTCATGCTGGATGCAAATTAGTCCACCCGTTGGAGTGTACGTCACCTGGGCCGCACAGTCACGCCAAAGAGACGGGCGGGCCGGAACCAGTCCGACCCGCCCGAGCGATTCCATGCCGGAGCGGCGCTAGCAGTCCTGACCGTCGCGACGGCGGCGGAGCAGGATGGAGGCAGCGATCGCGGCCACGCCTGCAAGTGCGAGCGCCCCGACCACAGCCGCGAGCCAGCCCGCAAACACGTCGCTCGTCTTAGGCAGCTTGGACTCGGCAAACGTGGATGCCGCAAAGCCCGAGTTGCCCTGCGACCTCTGTGACCCGTTGGAAGAAGAGCCACCAGAGGTCGTGGTACTCCCGCCCGTCGGCGTGTCTTCCTCGGGCACTGAAGATGTAAGCGGGCTTTCGGGCGAGGCGGGCGTTGACGGCGTGGAGGGTGTTGTCGGGGTGGTTGGCGTCACGGACGTGGAGGGCGATTCGGGGGGCGCAACGGGCGTCGTCGGCCCCTCGGGGTCCCAGACGTTCGTAAACGTGAAGTCTGGAAGCACGATGGGGTTCTCGTCGTCGTGTGGGACGCGAGGGTCAGAGGCGCTGCCGTCGACCACGGCCAGGAGGGCGCCAGACCCGTTATCCATGAGCGTCACCGTCACGGTCTGGTCGTCATCACAGGTGATGCAGTCGGTGAAGTCCTTGTACGACTCGGGTACGTCCTCGCTCAGCTCCTCACGAATGGTATAGGTAAAGCTGCGCTTGCGCATGCCCTCGGAATCCCAAGGCTGTCCGCTCAGAAGGCCTATGTCAAAGGTGATGGGGAAGAAGGCGATCTGTCCGTTGGTGTCGCTCGACATGGTCGCCATGACCTCGCCCTCGAGCATGGGCAACGGTGCGTCGGGGTCATCCGACGAGATGGTGAACGAGTACGCGCCCGCGATGTCGTAGACCGTCGGCATTCCCTCCTCGGAGCCGCTCGACACAAGGGCCTTGCTACCCACGAGCGACAGCTGCGGACTGTTGGGCGCATAGACGTTGACGAACGACAGGCGCCCGAACTCGCCATAGTCTATCGTCGGCGTGAGCGTCTGACCGTCGTCGGCAATGCTCACCGAGATAAGCTGGGCGTCGCGAACGGGTTGGATGCCTCGCGAGGGGAGGTCCTTCTCGACCCCGTCCTCGAGCACGTAGTAGTAGATCGTGTAGGTGTCGACGGTCTCGCCGGGCGTAAAGGTCAGGTACCCCGCCTCGCGCATCGCAATGAGCTGGTCGAGCGAGTAGGTGATGGGCGACATGGTAAGGGCACCGTTGAAGTCGGTGGCTCCCTGGGACACCACGACCGCGGGCTTGAGGTTACCCTCCTCGTCATAGCCGGGCCCCTCGGCATAGAACGTGAAGCCGGCCGAAGACTCGCCGTTGAAGCTCTTGATGCCCTCGAACATGACCGAGGTGTCCTCGGGTCGGTAGGTGTTCGTAAAGGTGGGCGCGGCAAGCGCCGGGTCGTCATCGTAGGTGACGCTCGCGCTGAGCTTGCCCGTCGAGTCATCGGTGACGGTCACCTTGGCCGTGTGGCGCGCGGCGTCAAAGTCCATATGGTCCTCGGTGCCCTGAACCTCGGCGATGGTATAGGTATAGGTACCAGGCTCGTCAAAGCTGAGCGCGTCGAAGGAGACCTTGCCCTCGGCGTCGTTCTTGGCGGTCTGGATAAGGCCACCCTCCTCCGAGCGGAGGGTGAACGAGAACTCGTCGGCCCGGAGCGTGCGACGCTGAAGGACCTTGTTCGCGCCGAGGCTGATGGATGCCGGTGCAGCCGTATAGGTGTTCGTGAACACGGGTGCGGGGCCCGTGGCATCGCCGTCATAGGCAACTTTGGCAGAGAGCGTACCCGACCCATCATCGGCAACCACCACGCGGGCGGTGTGCACCGTCGTGTCGTAGGACATGCCCGCAATGGAGCCGGCCTGCTCGGCGATCGTGTACTCGTAGGTGCCGGCGGCACCGTACGAGATCGTTCCGAAGTCGACCGACATGAGGTCGTCGATTCCCTTGGTGACCGAGCCGCCCTTCGTGTTGTTGGGCATAGGCGTCTGGTCCGTACCCGCGGTGAGCGTCATGGAGTAGTCGCCCGCACCAGGCAGCGGCGGAACCATCAGCGGCTTCGAGGGCTCGATGGCCTTTGAGGCATGGAGAGAAGCGGTAGCCGAGCCAGCCTTGTAGGTGTTCGTAAAGACCGGGCTGGATACCTCCGTCGTGCACGCCTCGTCGCTATAGTATTTGACGCTCGCGACAAACGAGCCGTCGTCCCGCGTGAGTGTCACCTTTGCGTAGAACGAGCTGCTGTCATAGGTCACTCCAGGGACGCTTCCGCTGTGCTCGCTCAGGCGATAGACGTAGTCTCGAGAGCCATCCTCCTCAAGGGCGGCTCCCGTGAACACCGCGGCGCCAAAGTCCAGCTGCGCGCTCGCTCCCTCGACGGGCTTGATGGTGATGGTGTCGTGCTCGTCACCCTGGGCGTTGACCAGGCGCGGGGCGCCTTCCGTGATGCGCGAGATGTCAAAGGTGAACTCATCCCCGTTTTGGAAGTCACGGCCCGTCATGGCCTTGCTGCCCGTAAGCACCACGTAGGCGCCACTATAGAGGTCGCTGACCACAAAGGAGTTCTCTGCGCTGGCGGCCTTGACGACCTCGGCGCGCAGCGCGCCCGTGAGGTTGTCCGTCACACGGATGGTGACCTGGACGCTCACGCTGCCATCCAGACCGCTGATGACCTTTGACGAGTCTGTGGGCTCGTGCTCTGTGATGGTATAGGTGAAGTCCTTGACCATCTCGCCGCTGGCAATCTTGGCGCCAGCCATGTCGGACGCCTCGAACGTTATCGAGCCAAAGTCGATGGCGCCTGTCAGCTCGTCAGCGCCATCTGGATGTGTGAAGGCGCCAGTGGCCGTGGCTCCCGTCGTGCCGTCCGGCAGCGGCGCGCCGTCCTTCCCCGTGAGGGTGAAGGTGTAGCCCGCGTCGATAAGGTCTTGCAGCTTTGGCTCGTCGCTGGCCGAGGCGTTGCCCACGCCGGTGATCTTCTTGAGTCCGTGCAGGGGAATGCTCACCTGGGTGGGCTCATAGGTGTTGGTGAAGACGGGCTTATCAACCACGGTCTCCCCGCGCTTGTAGGTCACCGCAGCCGAGAGCTTTCCGGCCCCGTCATCCGTAACCGTTACTGTCACGTCATAGGACGTGGTGTCATACGTAAAGCCGGGAAGCGCCGCACCGGTTGTCGCGTTGGTGCCCTGCTCAGTAAGCGTGTATTTGTACGTCCCAGGCTTGTCGTAGGTGATGGCCCCAAAGGTGGCCGTATCGATAGCGGTGCCCGATCCCTTGTTGTCGGCCTTGGCCGTCGTCCCCGTAGCATCTGAGGGCATGGGGGTGGCGGCGTCTGCCGCAGTGAGCACGAAGGTGAAGTCCTTGGCATCCATCTTAAGGTCGGGCACGCCGTCGGCCGTGGTGACCTGCTTGGTCGCCTCTATCGTGGCCTGCGTTGGCTCGGGCGTGTACTTGTTGTTGAACGTGAAGTTCACCGCGGGCGGCTCCGGCTCCACTACCTTAGCGGAGAGCTGACCGTTGCCGTCGTCAGTGAGCTCCACCTTAACGGTCTTGTCGTCATCCTTGGCAAAGCCAGCAGGGGCGCGCGTCTCCTTGATCTTGTAGGTGAACTCGCGCGTGCGCTTACCATCCGCACCCCACGAGGCACTGGTGATGTCGCTCGCGGCATAGGTGATGTCGCCAAAGGAGACGCTTCCGCCCGCGGCGTTGGTCACCGTCGTCACGTCGGGCAGCGGCGCGAACGAGTCATCGGACGAGATCGTGAAGGCGAACTTGCCCGCAAGTCCCGCCATGGCAGGCGGCGTGATCCCCGCGTCGGCCGACAGCGTCTTGGTTCCCGAGAGCGAGACGGTCGTGGACTCGGGCCTGTAGCTGTTCTTGAGGTTGAGCGGCGTGCCCGTCGTCGTGGCCGTCCCCCCAACCGGGGTCATAGTGGCACCACAACTGCACTCCGCGCTCATGTGCCCCTGCCCGTCGTCGCGGACGTTGATGGTAAAGGAGCCCGTAGTAACCGTCGAGGTAATGCCAGCGGGAAGTATCCGCTTGCCCACGAGATTCGCACGCTGGGCTTCGGAGAGGCTCGCAAGCTGCTCGTCGCTCAGGGCGCCCGTCACTTCGCTGACCGTGTACGAGAAGGTCTTGCTTCTGCTCCCGTCCGCGTTGCAGGGCACGTCCGCGAGCGCGTCGAGCGTGTAGGTGCGCCCGACGCCATCGGTGAGCGGGTGGGTCAGCGTGATGGTCCCATCCGCCGCGTTCTCGCCATAGCCCACAATCGGCGTGCTCTTGCCGTAGGGGGTCAGGATGAAGGCGAACTCGCCGCCGCGCAGGGGCCTGCCCGCGAGCGTCTTTGTGATGTTGGCACTCGCGTTGACTCCCACTGAGCTATAGACGTTGTTGAAGGTCAGGCCAGACTCGACCTCTTCGCCCTTGCGATAGGACACGCTCGTCACAAGGGAGCCGTCAGTGTCGCGCGAGAGCGTCACGGCTACCGTGCGCGCGGTGGTGTCGTAGCTCATGCCGCCCGCCGTGCCGGCGCGCTCTGTCACGGTGTAGACGAACATCTTGGAGTCAGCCGTGCCCAGGTCGTCACTGCTAAAGGTGATGGTGCCCAAATCCACGCTCGCGCTCGTTCCCGAGCCCGGCTGGATGGTGCGCGACGACACGGTCGCCCCGTCCTCGTCCTTGGGCAGGGGCGCACCTGCGGTAGAGGCAGCGACGTCAAAGGTAAAGGAGTCATTGACACAGAACGGACGGCCCGAGATCGTCTTGGTGGCGCTCAGCGGCACGCTCGCATACTGCGTCGAGGGCTCGTCGGCGATGTAGACGATGCCGGTCTGGACGTCCTCGAGCGCCTGCACGGAGTTGCCGTCCACGAGCACACGCGAGTAGTTGATGCCGTCGGCTCCTGGGAAGACGACATAGGTCGGCTTGGCAGCGGCGTATCCCGGAGGAGCCGAGGTCTCCACGATGCGATAGATCGTGTCGCTCAGGAGGCCGCCGATCATGGGCGTGTAACCATTGGTGGCAGAGGTTGCCGTCCCCACGTTCGTGACGCCGCTGACGCTCCACCTGTACCCCGACCTGACGACGTCGAGCTTTTCCACGCGGAAGGTCGCGCCAGAAAGGCCCGTGGTGATGCTTCCCTCACGATGCTTGTACATGATGAGCTGGTTGTAGTCACTTGAGGTCGTGGCCATGGGCTCGAGGACGGTCGCGTTGATGGTCGACGTCGCCTCACGAGATGCCGCGACCTCGCCAACAAGGCTCACATTGTTGACCGCGTTCGAGTCATCGAGGGAGTCGCCTGGCTTGAGCTTGACGTAGGCCTCATAGGTCACGACAGCGGGGGTCTTGTCGGGCATGCGAATGGAGATCGTGCGCGTCTCGGCATCGTAGGAGTACGAGTAGCCGCGCGAGGCCAGGCTCGTTATGGGCACGCCGTCGATCTTGATGGAGCCGAGAACGAACTCGAGCGCCGAGCCGATGGTGTCCTCGAGGGTGATGGTCTTGCCGCCATTGAGCTCAATGCCGGACTCGTTGACCTTGATGGTGTAGGTTGCCCGCGGCGCGGTCGTCGCGTTGTAGGCATAGCCCTTGGTGAGGACGTTTGGCGGCGTGCCCCACTTGACCGCCTGCACGACGGGCTCCGTGTTGTCGTTGATCGTCAGCTGAGCATTGTTCTCGACCCTACCCGGGCGCACGATGGAGATGTCCTTCCACTGCGTGGAATAGACAATGTGCACCATGCGTTCGCGTGCCACCTGCAACGCCGTTCCCGTGACGGTTATGGTCACGGTGCCGTCACCGTTGTCCACGGCCGTCAGTCCGTCATACGAGCCGCTCACATAATAGGGATTGTCCACCGCCTTAAGGGTGTCCGCGCGGAACGAGTGGTTCTCGGGAAGGTAGTCAACGATGCTAACAGTGCGGGCGTTCGAGGGAAGCGGCCCGAGCTCGAGCTCCCACGTGAACAGGCCGCCGCCGTCCTTGTTGTCGGTAACGAAGCCCTTGGTCATGTGGGTCGACTGCCGGTAGGTTGCAGTGTCCTTATGATCCGAGATGATGCCGTCATACACGATCTTGGACTCGTTAGTCACATTAACGACCGAGCGATCACCCTCTACGGTAACCGCGTTTCCGTTGAGCGTGGTCGTGTAGCGGATATAGATGTTGGTACCAGCGGGAATGGTGTCATAGAACCCCACCATGAGCTGACCACGGGCAAGGTCCACGTCAAAGTCGCCGGTATAGCGCGTGGTGCAGTCCTCGTTGGTGAACACGCCGACCGAGTCCAGGTTGATCGAGTGCTTGCCGTCGGTGGAGTCATAGAAGATGAGGCCCGTGAGGTTCGACTCCGCATGGATAGTAGACAGCCACTGAGGCGTGGACGTGAGATCGGTCGAGAGTACCTTCTTTTGCACTGTGCCCTTGGTGTCCACGTTGCCCACAACAATGCGTGCCTCGGAGGTCTGCGTGTAGTCGGGGTTGTTGTGCGGCACCACGGACACGGTGTTCTTGTAAGTGCCACCGTAGACGCTCTCGTCGGTGTAGTGCGTGGTATAGGTGATGCGATACTTCTTTCCCTTTGCGTTTGCGGGCAGTTTGGCGGTGCCCGCCACCATCTCGTCCCAGCCAAAGCTCGCGGAGCTCGGCCCCCAGGTTGAGCCGTCGGTGGACTCCTCGATGGTGATGGAGGTCGGCTCGTCGAGGTTGGTTCCCAGGACGTCCTTCACGGGAGCCAAGCTGGCGTCGCCGAGGTTGCCCGCATCAATGAGTATCGTCCAGGTGATGGTCTTGGCCTCGACATCAGACGCGGCGGTCTTGGACACCGTCCACGAGTTGCCAACATATGCCGTCGACTCGCCCTTGACCGGCTCGGGAACCTGGTTGGAGGTCGCGCTCGCGATGTTCTTGATTCGATCGTACTTGCCCGCCGCGTGAGCGAGGCCAACGTACTCGGGGTCGGCCTTGGCGTCGTAGCTTACATAGAAGGTCTGGCCGTCCTGGGTGCTGGGGATTCTCACGTCAAAGGAGCGCGAGCCCGACCCGGCACCCGTCACCGTCGCGCCGGGAACAGGGTTTGTCCCCTCCTGGTCATAGGTGACGCTTACGTTTGACCCCTCAAGCTCAAAGAGGTCCCCCATCACATCGCTGAGGTGGAGGTTCTCGTTCTTGCCAGACGTCTTCACCATAATCACGTAGTGCCACGTATCAGACGTCTCCTCGTTGTGGTTGTACCACTTGGCGAGCTGGATACCCGACGCCGCGGGGGCAATGTCAAGCTCGATGGACGAGACACGGCCCGGGAAGATGACCGTCTTCGTGGCACCGTTCGTCCGCTCCTCGGTCGTACCCTCGAGCATACCCTCAAAGGAGATGTTTCCGTGCACGTTGGAGCCCTCGTCGGAGGTGTAGCGGATGGTCAGCGTCTGGCCGTCTATCTCGTACGTGCCATCGACCGTGCTTCCGTTCATGACGTTGCCCGTCGCACGGAGATAGTTGATGACCTCAGGATCGCTGTTGGGAAGCGTATAGGTAAAAGTGTCTCCCGCGTTGACCGTCATTTTGTTGGGGATGGCCCATCCAAGGCGCACGCGCACGCGGTCACCAAAAGCAACGCCCGTGCCCTCCGTGTAGGAGCTCCACGAGCCGCCGCCATCCTTGCTGTACTCGATGGTCGACTCTTCGCTCACGAGGAAGTCAGCGAGGCTGTAGTCGGCCTGGGGAGAGAGCATGGGCATGTTGGGCGTCTCAGACTGCTGTGGTGTCTCGGGTGCTTGGGGAGTTGTCGCCTGATCGGTCGCTGGCTGCGCCTGCGCAGCGCCCTTGGCATCATCTAGGGCCTTCTCGTCCTGCGACGTGTCCTGTTCCTGAGCAGACCCCTCGTCAGTGACAACCGCGCTCTCCTGCGCCGGCGCGCCGGCATCGTCCTCGCTCTTATCGGCCTGGGCCTTGTCTGCTTCGGCCTGCTCCGTGTCCTCCTTTGGCGCAGCGGTCTGCTGGTCGTCAGTCGCCTGGGTCTCGTCCTTCTTGGGCTCGGCCGCCTCTTCTGCCCCCTTCTCATCACCCGCGATGCCCAGGGCCTCCTGAGCCGCGGCAGCGGTCATCGCCACCT